>NZ_JBOZRT010000020.1:0-131915 GCF_050789165.1 Azospirillum sp. | reverse complement strand
CCCCCGGCGGGGGGGGGGGTGGTGGGGGGGGGCCCCCCCCAACACGAGGACCTACCTCAGCAGATCCTCGAGCCGCATCACCCGTGCCGCCGGCAGCCGCACGGTCACCGTGGTGCCTTCGCCCAACGCGCTGTCGAGGCGCAGGCTCCCGCCGTGCAGTTCCACCAGCCGCTTGGTCAGCGGCAGGCCGAGGCCCGTACCCTCATGGCGCCGGGTCATCGACTGGTCGACCTGGCTGAAGCGCTCCAGCGCCTTGGGGATGTCCTCCGGCGCCATGCCGACGCCTTCGTCGCGCACCACGAACTCCAGCCCGCCATCGTCCGCGCGCCGCGCACCCACCGTCACCTGGCCGCCGGTGTCGGAGAACTTGACCGCGTTGGACAGCAGGTTGACGAGGATCTGCCGCAGCCGCAGCTCGTCCACCCGCAGCGGCGGCAGGTTGCGTTCCAGGTCCAGCGTCACCGCCACGCCGCGCTTGCCGGCCTGCATGGCGATCAGGTTGAGCGACTGGCCCAGCACGTCGGCGACGTCCACCGGCGCCTCGCCCAGCTGCAGGCTTCCCGCCTCGATCTTCGAGATGTCCAGGATGTCGTCGATGATCCCCAGCAGATGCTCGCCCGACTGGCGGATCGACGAGGCGTATTCGGTGTAGCGGTCCAGCGCGTCGGGGCCGAGCAGGCGCATCTCGATCACCTGGGCAAAGCCGATCACCGCGTTCAGCGGCGTGCGCAGCTCGTGGCTCATGGTGGCGAGGAAGGCCGACTTGGCGAGGTCGGCGGCCTCCGCCGCGTCGCGGGCGCGGATCAGCTCCGCCTCGATGCGCTTGCGCTCGGTGACGTCGCGGACGATGGCGGTGAACAGCCGGCGCCCCTGCACCTCCAGGGCGGCCACCGACAGCTCGATGGGGAACAGAGTGCCGTCGGCGCGGCGCGCCCGGATGTCGCCGATGCAGCCGCCGGCCACCGGCTTGCCCGGTTCGCCGGGCGCGCGCAGGTAGGCCTTGTGCCGCTCCACCACGTCGCCCGGGATCAGCCGGTCGAGCCGGTGCCAGACGATCTCCGCGGCGCCCAGGCCGAACATCGCCTCGGCGGCGGGGTTGAAGCTGTGGACGATGCCTTCCTCGTCCACGGTCAGGATGGCGTCGGCCGCCGCCTCGACGACGGAGCGGTTGCGCGCCTCCGCCACCATCAGCGCCTCGGCGGTGCGCACGTACTCGCTCATGTCGGTCAGCGAGCCGATGCAGCCCTGCAGCGTTCCCTCGGCGTCGCGCACCGGCGTGGTCTGCAGGAACACCGCCGCCGTGGTGCCTTCCGCACCCAGCAGGCGGCAGTTGGTCATCAGCGCCACGCCGGTGGACAGGCAGCGCGCCCACTCCTCCTCGATGCGCGGGCGGTCGGCGGGATGGACGGCGGCGATCCAGCCATGGTCCATGATGTGCGTCGCCGGCAGGCCGGTCAGCACCGCCATGCGGCGGTTGGCGAACAGCATCCGCCCGTTCGCGCCGACGCGGAACATCCCCACCGGCGCCGCCTCGGCCAGGGTGTGGTACAGCACCTCGCTCTCACGGCGCCGCCGCTCGGCCTCGACGCGTTCGGTGATGTCGCGGATGTTGCCGACCATCCCCCGCACCTCGGGGTCGTCCAGCAGGTTGCAGCCGGTGGCCTCGACGTGCCGCCAGCCGCCCTCGGAATCGCGCATGCGGAAGGCGCTGGTGCCGAAGCTGCCCTGCGGCGAGGCGGCGCGGAAGGCCAGACGCTCGGTCAGGGCGACGCGGTCGGCGGGGTGCGCGAAGTCCGCCAGCGGCCGGCCCATCAGAGTCTCCGGCGTGTGGCCGAACACCTTGCGCACGTTGTCGCCGACGAAGGTGAAGCGCCCGTCGCGCGACAGAACCCCCATCACGTCGGAGGAGTTCGCCAGCAGGGCGCTGAAGTATCGCTGACTGAGCTGCACACCAAGTCCCATCCGGGGAGGACACGTACGGCCGACACGCCGCACGCGCACGGTCAATCCTCAGTATGGTTTAAACACTAATTATTACCCACCGATGACCAAGCCGTAACAGAGGCCGCCTATCCAAGCGCGGCGAGCGCGTCCGTGGTGGCGTCCGGCGCCTCGACCATCACCATGTGGCCGATGTTCGGCAGCACGGTGGCCGTGCCGCCGCGCACCAGCGCCGCCAGCGCCTTGCCCGCCTTGGCCGGCGTCATGCGGTCGAGCGCGCCCAGCAGGAACAGCGCCGGGCAGGCCACCCTGGCCGCCGCCTCCGCGCCCTGCGCGTAGGCGTTGCAGGCGGCGAGGTCGATGCCCAGCACGCCCGGCGCCTGCCGCCCCATCAGCCGCCGCCCGGCCGGCAGCAGCGCCAGCCCCGGCGCCGGGTTGCCGCCGACGTGGCCGCGCGGCCCGAAGCCCCAGCCGGTGACGAGGTCGATGGCGAGCGGGTCGTTGTCGGCCGCCGCCTTCAGCAGGTCGGGGTGCACCGGCATGCGCTCGGCGACGCCCAGCAGCGCCAGCCCGGACATCCGGTCCGGGTGCCGCGCCGCGGCGTCGAGGGCCACCAGCGCGCCCATGGAGTGCCCGACGAGCACCGCGTTCGCCGCCCCGGCGGCGTCCAGCAGCGCCATCACCCAGTCGGCCATCGCGGCGATCGTGCCGAGCGGCGCGCCGCCGGAGCGGCCGTGCCCCGGAAGGTCGACCGCCAGCACCGACCGGCCGTGGTGGGCGAGATAGCGGCTTTGCAGGCTCCACACCGTGTGGTCCATGCCGGCGCCGTGGATCAGCACCACCGACGGCAGGTCCGGGTCGAAGGGGCGGCCGCCGGTGTGGGCGAAGACGGGGGCGCCGTTGACGGTCAGGTCCATGGGGTCAGCCTTTCTCTCAGGCTTTCTGGGCGGCGCGCAGCGCCTGGCGCAGGTCGTCGATCAGGTCGTCGCAGTCCTCCAGCCCGATGGACAGGCGGATCATCTCCTCGCCGACGCCCGCGGCCTTCAGCGCCTCGGCGTCGAGCTGGGCGTGCGTGGTGCTGGCCGGGTGGATCACCAGCGACTTGGCGTCGCCGACGTTGGCGAGGTGCGAGAAGATCGTCAGCGCCTCGATGAAGCGCTTGCCGGCGGCGCGCCCGCCCTTGATGCCGAACGACACGATGGACCCCGCCCCCTTGGGCAGCAGCGCCGAGACCAGCGCGTGGTCGGGGTGGTCGGCCAGTTCCGGATAGCTGATCCAGGCCACCGCGCCCTTCTCGTTGTACAGCTCCGATTCCAGGAAGCCGACGACGCGGCGGGTGTTGTGGATGTGCCCCTTCATGCGCAGCGGCAGCGTCTCCACGCCTTGCAGGATGTGGAAGGCGTTGGTCGGGCTCATGCAGGCGCCGAAGTCGCGCAGGCCCTCGGCGCGGGCGCGCATGATGAAGGCCGACGGGCCGAACTCCTCGACGAAGTCGATGCCGTGGTAGCCGGCGTAGGGCTCGGTCATGGTCGGGAACTTGCCCGATGCCTCCCAGTCGAAGGTGCCACCGTCCACCAGCACGCCGCCGATGGCGACGCCGTGCCCGCCCATCCACTTGGTGGCCGAGTGCATGACGAGGTCCGCCCCGTGCTCCAGCGGTCGGCACAGGTAGGGCGTGCAGAAGGTCGAATCGATCAGCAGCGGCACGCCGGCGTCATGGGCGATCCGCGCCACCTCGGGCAGGTTCAGCACCTCCAGGCCGGGGTTGCCGAGCACCTCGCCGAACAGCAGCCGCGTTTCCGGCCGGACGGCGGCGCGCCATGCGTCGAGGTCGCGCGGGTTGACGAAGGTGGTCTCGATGCCGAAGCGCGGCAGCGTGTAGGCCAGCAGGTTGCGGCTGCCGCCGTAGATCGAGGCGGACGCGACGATGTGCCCGCCCTGCCCCATCAGCGTGGTGACCGCGAGGGTCAGCGCCGCCTGCCCGCTGGCGGTGCACACCGCGCCGACGCCGCCCTCCAGCGCCGCGATGCGCTCCTCCAGCACCGCCACGGTGGGGTTGGAGATGCGGCTGTAGATATGCCCTGGCCGCTCCAGGTTGAACAGGGCGGCGGCGTGGTCGGTGTCGCGGAAGACGTAGGAGGTGGTCTGGTAGATCGGCACGGCGCGCGCCCCGGTCGCCGGATCGGGCTGCTGCCCCGCGTGCAGGCTGAGCGTGTCGAACTTCAGGAACTTCGCCTCGGCCATCGCCCGGCCTCCCTACCCTGGTTATGGGCGGGGAGCGTAGGGGGGGCGCGGGAAAGCGTCAAGCCACCGGCTCGACCCCCAGCACCGTCTCCTCGGCCAGCCAGTCCACCACCTTGTGCAGCGCCTCCCAGCCGGTGGCGCCGGCCTCCAGGGCTTCGTTGTAGATGGCGACCTGGCGGTGCGCGCTGGTGCCGCGGCGGACGATGTCGCGGGCGTTCTCCAGCTCCGCCTGGCAGCCGAAATGCTCGGCGTCCTCGCGGACCAGATCCAGGATCTCTTCCAGCAGGTCGGGGTAGGCGACGATCTCGCCGCGGCCGAAATCGACCAGCCCGTCGTCGAGGCCGTAGCGCTGGGCGCGCCAGCGGTTCTCCTCGATGAACAGGTTCTTGTAGGGCCGCCACGCCACGTTGCGCAGCTTCAGCCGCCACAGCATGCGCAGAAGGCACTGGTACAGCGCCGCGATGGTGATGGCGTCGTCGAGGCGCGTGCAGATGTCGGTGATGCGCATCTCCAGCGTCGGGAAGCGCGTCGACGGGCGGATGTCCCACCACAGCTTGGTGGCGTCCTCGATCACCCCGGTCTTCACCAGCACGTTCACGTGGTGCAGGTATTCGCCGTAGCTGTCGAAGGCGTCGGGCATGCCGGTGCGCGGCAGCTCGTGCCACACCGACAGGCGGTAGCTCTTGCGTTCCATCACCCGCCCCCGCCAGAACGGCGAGGAGGTGCTGAGCGCCAGCAGGTGCGGCAGGAAATAGCGGATCTGGTTCATCAGGTCGATGCGCAGGTCATCGTCCTCGATGCCGGCGTGCACGTGCATGCCGCAGATCATCAGCCGCCGCGCCGGGGCGCCGAGGTCGCGCGCCAGCATGTTGTAGCGGTCGCGGTTGGTGTGCTTCTGCGGCTCCCACGCGGCGAAGGGGTGCGTGGAGGCGGCGATCGGCGCGAGGCCGTAGGCGTCCGCCACCCCCGCCACCGTGCCGCGCAGCCGCGCCAGCTCGGCCCGCGCCTCCTGGACGGTGCGGCAGACCGGCGTGCCGACCTCGATCTGGCAGCGCAGGAACTCCGGGTGGATCTGGTCGGGCGCCTTGGCCTGGCAAGCCGCCAGCATCTCCTCCGGCGGCGAGGGGACGATGTCGCGGGACGCGCGGTCGACCAGCAGGTATTCCTCTTCGAGACCCAGGGTGAAGGCCGGTTCCTGCATGCGTCAATCGTCCCGTCGCGGATGGTGTTCGATGCGGTACAACGCCGGATCGGCGAGGATGGGGGCAAGCGCGTCGCCCAGCACGTCGGCCCATTCGGCCACGCCGGCGCTGTCGGCGATCAGGTCCTGGCGCACCTCGATCAGCACGTTGGGCAGGCCGGCGGGGGTGGCGTGCTGCTCAACGGTGCCGCCCAGCGTGTTGCGGCCGGAGTACGGCTCGTTGTCGCCCACCACCCAGCGCCCCTGTGCGCGCAGCCGCTCGATCAGCGGCAGGGGGATGCGCGGGTCGCGGTCCCACAGCACGCCGACGTGCCACGGCCGCTCGAACCCGCGCATCACCGGCGTGAAGGAGTGGATGGAGACGATCGCCGGCACCACCCAGCCGCGCTCGTCCTTGTCGTGCAGGGACGCGACCATGGTGGCGACGGTGTCGTGGTAGGGGCGGAACAGCGCGTCCACCCGCTGCCGGACCTGCTCCGGCCGCAGGCCGCGGTTGCCGGGCACCACCACGTCGTCGCTGATCGCCGGGACCAGGGTCGGGTCCTCGAGCGCGCGGTTCGGGTCGATGACGAGGCGCGAGTAGCCGGAGAGCACCGCCGGCGCGTCGAAGCGCGCGGAGAGCAGCTGCGTCAGCTCGGCGACTCCGATGTCCCAGGCGATGTGGCGGACCAGCTGCTCCGGCGGCAGGCCGAGCGTGCCGAGCGCCTTGGGGATGGCGCACGACGCGTGGTCGCAGACCAGCAGGAAGGGCGCCGTGCCGTCGCCGTTGAGGACGCGGACCGCCGGCGGATCGTCGTCGCCCAGCAGCGGCGGCAGGCTCTGCCCGGCCGGCGCGGCGTCGGCCGGAGCATCGTCGCTGGCGGGCTCGCAGGGGGAGGAACGCAGGGTCATGGCACCAACTGTATCGCGGACGAACGAAAGGGCAAGCCGAAGCCGGCTTGCCGGAGAACCGGCGGACCGCCAGCTTTATTCCGTCCTGTCATTATGGGAAGCCCGCGCCATGCGACCACAGTCGGCCGTCCTGCTGTTGCTGCTTGCCGGCTGCACCCCGGTGATGGAGACCGCCCTGCACTTCGCCCCGCCCACGAGCGAGGAGGGGCGCCAATGCGTGGCCCGCTGCCAAGCCGAACGCGCGCCCTGCGCGCAGTCCTGCGACCGACGCGAACGGCTGTGCCTGAGCGACGCGGAGTCGCGGGCGATGCGCGACTACAACATCGACACCGATCCGGACAGCGGCCGCAACCGGCGGGCCGGGTCGGGCCTGACGTACTTCGACTACGCGGACCGGTACCGGAGGCTGTGCTCCTTCACCGGCTGCCGGGACGCGTGCACGGCGACGTACCGCAGCTGCTTCGAGGCCTGCGGCGGGACGGTCACCGAGACGCGGGTGTGCGTGGCGAATTGCGGGTGAGGGCCTGCGCCGGGCCCCCACCCTGCCCCTCCCCCGCGAAGTGGGGGAAGGATGGGAAGGGGGCCCGATGCGGCTACTCATCCGGCCCTCAGGCCCCCTCCAACCACATCCTCAGCGCCACCGCGTTGTTCCGCGCCTCATCCTTGGCCGCATAGAGCAGCGTCACCTCGCCCGCATCCAGCAGGCGCCGCAATTCCGCCACCGCCGCCTGCGCCGCCGCTCCTTGCAGTTCCTCGGCGTAGGCGGCGCGGAACTCCTGCCAATCCTCCGGATGACCGTGGAACCGCTTGCGCAGCGCATCGCTGGGCGCGATGTCCTTGAGCCACAGGTCGATGCCCGCCTTGTCCTTGGAGATCCCGCGCGGCCACAGCCGGTCCACAAGAATACGCACGCCGTCGCCCGCCTCGGGCGCGTCGTACACGCGCTTGATCGCCGGCGCGGTCATCGGAACATCCTCACCATCATCTCCGCGTCGTGGTCGACGCCGTCCACCCGCAGCGAGCGCCGCATCACGCCGTACGGCTCGAATCCGAGATTGCGGTAGAAGCGGCTGGCGCGGTCGTTGCCGACGGCGACGTACAGCTCCACCTGGTCGACCTCCCGTTCGGCGCACGCCAGCACCGCGCCCAGGATCGCGCCGGCCAGCCCGGAGCCGCGCTGCCCCTCGCGCACGTACATGCCCCAGACCATCGCCACGTGCCGGCGCTTGAGCTGCGGAAACCGCTGCATCGTGGCGATGCCGGCCAGCTCGCCGTCCACGAAGCCGCCGAACACCGCCAACTGCTCCAGCCGCGCCGCGAAGGCCGAGGCCGGCAGGTCGCACTCCTCCTCATAGGACGCAGCGAACGCCGCGGGGTGGGCGCGCAGCGCCTCCAGGTGCAGCGCCCGATAGGCCTCCGCGTCGGCGGCCTCCAGCCGCCTGACGGACGTTTCCGTGCTCATCGCCCGCTCCTCCCGTCTTTATTTGCATCTACAAATGATGTAGATACATACATCCATGAGGAGCCGCATGCAACATCGCAAGACCCTCCGTACCGACGCCGCGGCGCTGGGCGCCGCGTGCGCCGGCTGGAACAGCCGCCTCGCCGCCCGCCGCATCACCCAGTTCCTCGACCGAGAACTGGCCGGGAGCGGGCTCAGCACCGCGCAGCTCGGCCTGATGGCGCAGATCGCCGCCTCCTCGGACGACACGCTGGGCGCGCTGGCGCGGCGCAGCGGGCTGGACCAATCGACGCTGTCGCGCAACCTGCGCACGCTGGAGACCGCCGGCCTAATCGAGATCGCCGCGGTGGAGAGCGACCTGCGCCGCCGCGCCGTCTGGCTGACCGAAACCGGCGCCCGCCGGCTGGAGGCGGCGCTGCCGCTGTGGCGCGCGGCGAACGACAAGCTGGCGGAGCGCCTCTCCCCCGACCTCGCCCGCCGGCTGGCGGCGGAGAGCGAAGGCCTGACCGACGCGTGAGGTCCCGCAAGGACCGCCCCGTCGTTGCGCCGCCGCTGCCGACACGACAGGACGATAGTCCCACATCGCGCTCCTCCGGCGCCCCGCCATGCAGCACACCTCCGCCGTCCGTTCCAAGGCGCCTCATTCCGTTTCATGCCAAATCCTTAGCGCTCGAACCAAGTGCCGCGCGGCGGCGCATGGACGGTCCCGCGCACCCCGTTGCCACGGCAGGAAGATCCGCCTAAAGTCGCCGGCGTGCAGCCGCCGCCCCTGCACGACGGTGCGCCTCGGCACGCACAGTGCGCCGCGCAAACGAGCCATGCCGTCGCCCCGTCTGGCGCAGGGTCGGCTGCCCGACTATAAGGCCCCCATGCCCGACGCCAGCCATGCCGCCACCGCGCACAGCCACGCCGACCGCACCGCCCGCATCGCCCTGGTGGCGCTGCTGGCCGGCGCGCTGGGCATCGCCTTCTCGCCGATCTTCGTCCGCCTGTCGGAGTTGGGGCCGACCGCCACCGCGTTCTGGCGGGTGGCCTTCGCCGTGCCGGCGCTGGCCCTGTGGATGCGGCTGGAGCCGGACTCCGGGCCGCGCTCGCGCCGGCCGTCCAGCATGGCGGACTATCTGCGGCTGACCGCGGTCGGGCTGTTCTTCGCCGGCGACCTCGCCAGCTGGCACTGGTCGATCAAGTATACCTCGGTGGCCAACGCGACGCTGCTCGCCAACTTCGCGCCGATCTTCGTCGCGCCGGTCTCCTGGCTGCTGTTCAAGGAGCGCTTCACCCGCACCTTCATCGCCGGCCTCGTCCTCGCCATCGTCGGCGCCATCGTGCTGATGGGACAGAGCTTCAAGCTGTCCATGGACGCGCTGTTCGGCGACGCGCTGGGCCTCGTCACCGCCATGTTCTACGGCGGCTACATCCTGACCGTCGGGCGCCTGCGCTCCGAGTTCTCGACCGCCACCATCATGACCTGGAGCGGCGGCGTCACCGCGGCGGCGCTGCTGCCCATCGCGCTGTACTCGGGCGAGAGCCTGGTCGCCGGCACGGCCTACGGCTGGGCGATCCTGCTGGGCCTCGCCCTGTTCAGCCACGCCGGCGGGCAGAGCCTGATCGCCTACGCGCTGGCGCACCTGCCGGCGTCCTTCTCCTCGGTCAGCCTGCTGGTGCAGCCGGCGGCCGCGGCGGTGCTGGCCTGGGCGCTGCTGGGCGAACCGCTGGGGCCGTGGCAGGCGGCGGGGGCGGTGATCGTTCTGCTGGGAATCCTGTTGGCACGACGGGGATCCCGATGAAAACGCGCAAGGCGGTCAGTATTCCTGACGGGTTGACGCACCACGTGTGCGCGGTTACGGAATCGGAGTGAGGTCCATGACGGGAGTTTCCAGCGTGTCCGACGACAGTCCCGCCACCGGTTCCGACAGCACGCAGCGCGTCTCCGACTGGGTGGCGGAGCGCATCCTCGACCGCATCGGCAAGGGCGAGCTGGAGCCCGGCCAGCGCCTGCCCGGCGAGCGCCAGCTGGCCGAACAGCTGAACGTCTCCCGCGTGTCGGTCCGCGCCGCGCTGCAGAAGCTGAAGACGCAGGGCTTCCTCACCGCCGTGCAGGGCGGGGGCACGCGCGTGGTGTCCTCGGCCGGCGGCATGGACGGCGCGCTGACCGAGATGGTGCGCGTCCAGCTCGCCAACCTCTACGACCTCGTCGAGATCCGCATCCAGCTGGAAACCTGGGCTGCCCGCCGCGCCGCCGAGCGCGGCAGCGAGGAGCAGATCGCCGCCATCGGCCACATCGTCGCCACCATGTCGAAGCCCGGCGGCAACCGCAGCGCCGACGACATGGACTTCCACCTCGCCATCGGGCGCGCGGCGTCGAGCCCGGTGTACCTGCACCTGCTCTCCACCATCCGCGAGACGCTGGGCCAGATGGTGGAGTTCCACCATTCCCCCGCCTTCGCGGTGGACGAGGAGCGGATGTACCAGCACCACGTCGCCATCCACACGGCCATCGCCGCCCGCCGCCCCGACGACGCCGCCGAGGCGATGCGCGAGCACCTCGCCTGGGTGCTGCGCCGCTATCAGGACATGGGCTCCAAGGGCCCGACGCCGTTGTCGGCGGGAACGGGAGCCGGCAACCCCGGTTGACATCCGCGCCCATACCCTTCAGGTGATTGGCCGACCGGTCCCGGTCACCGAACCGCCCTCCCCCGCGCCGCCGATCAGGAAAAGACCATGACCCGCACAGGCAGCTCGATCCGCCGCTTCCGCCTGACCAAGATCGTCGCGACGCTCGGGCCGTCGTCGTCCTCGCCGGAGATGATCCGTCGGCTGTTCGAGGCCGGCGTCGACATGTTCCGCCTGAACTTCAGCCACGGCAGCCACGACGACCACGGCGAGCGCGTCAAGGCGATCCGCGCCCTCGAGCGCGAGACCGGCCGCCCCATCGCCATCCTCGCCGACCTGCAGGGGCCGAAGCTGCGCCTCGCCACCTTCGCGGGCGGTCCGGTCGAGCTGACGCCGGGGCAGAGCTTCCGCCTCGACCTGTCCAAGGAGCCGGGCGACGCCACGCGCGTCGGCATGCCGCATCCAGAGATCTTCGCGGCCCTGGAGCCCGACGCCGAACTGCTGCTCGACGACGGCAAGGTGCGGCTGCGCGTCGTCTCCTGCGGGCCCGACCACGCCGACACCGTGGTGGTCAGCGGCACCCGGCTGTCCGACCGCAAGGGCGTCAACGTGCCGGGCGTGGTGCTGCCGCTGTCGCCGCTGACCGAGAAGGACCGCGCCGACCTCGCCTTCGCCCTCGACCAGGGGGTGGACTGGGTGGCGCTCAGCTTCGTGCAGCGCCCGGAGGACGTCGCCGAGGGCCGCCGGCTGGTCGCCGGGCGCGCCGCGCTGATGTGCAAGATGGAGAAGCCGCAGGCGATCCAGCACCTCGACGAGATCATCGAGATGTCGGACGGCCTGATGGTCGCCCGCGGCGACCTGGGCGTGGAGCTGCCGGCCGAGGACGTGCCGTCGATCCAGAAGCGCATCGTCCGCGATTCGCGCCGCGCCGGCAAGCCGGTGATCGTGGCGACGCAGATGCTGGAATCGATGATCGCCAGCCCGTCGCCGACGCGCGCCGAGGCGTCGGACGTGGCGACCGCGGTGTTCGACGGCGCCGACGCGGTGATGCTGTCGGCGGAGACGGCGTCCGGCTCCTACCCCATCGAGGCGGTGTCGATGATGGACCGCATCGCCCGGCGGGTCGAGCAGGACCCGATCTACCGCACCATCATGGACGCCCAGCACCCCGACCCGCAGCACACCGCCGCCGACGCCATCACCGCGGCGGCCCGGCAGGTGGCGCACACCATCGAGGCGGCGGCCATCGTCACTTACACCACCAGCGGCTCGACCACGCTGCGCGCCGCCCGCGAGCGGCCGGACGTGCCGATCCTCTGCCTGACCTCCAGCATCGAGACGGCGCGCCGGCTGGCGCTGGCCTACGGCGTGCACAGCGTGCAGACCGAGGACGTCGAGAACTTCTCCGAGATGGTGCAGAAGGCCACCCGCATCGCCTTCGCCGACGGTCTGGCGAACGAGGGCCAGCGGCTGGTCATCACCGCGGGCGTGCCGTTCGGCACGCCGGGCAACACGAACATCCTGCGCATTGCGTGGGTGGAGGGGTAAGCCGCGCACCGGCCCCCCTCCTAACCTCCCCCCATCTTCGACGGGGGAGGAACTCCGCCGTTTTGCTCCCTCCCCTACGAAGTGGGGAGGGATGGGGTGGGGGCCCAGCGCCCGCACTTCACCGTCCCCGCGCCAGCACCCCTGGCGTGTACCCGTAGCTCCGCTTGAACAGCCGGGTCAGGTGCGCCTGGTCGGCGAACCCGGCGTCCGCCGCGGCGTCGGCGATGGCACTGCCCGCGGCGATCAGCGCGTGCGCGCGGGCCAGCCGCGCCTGCATCTGCCAGGCGTGCGGCGGCAGTCCATAGGTGCGGCGGAACGCCCGCAGCAGGCGGAACCGCCCCACCCCGGTTGCCGTCTCGAGCTCCGCCAGCGTGACCGCCTCGGCCAGCCGGTCCGCGAGGTGGTCGCGCACGCGCAGCGCCACCCCGGCGTCGGGACCAACGGGCAGCGGGCGCGGACTCTGCGCCGAATGCGCGCGGATCAGGTGGCCGAGCGCCGCCACCGCCCGGCTCTCGCGCTCCAGCGGTCCGGCGCCGTGCAGCGTGCGGAAGAAGCCGGCGACCAGACGCACCGCCCGCGCGTCGCCGATCACGCCCGAGGCGAAGTCCGGCGGGGCGGACGCCCGGTCGTCCAGCTCGGCGCGGAGGCCGGCCAGGGCGGCGGGGGCGACGTGCACGGTCCAGTAGGACCAGCCGCGCTCGTCGGCCTCGCCGGTGTGGACCTCGCCGGGGTCGGCGAGGCACAGCGTGCCGGCCGGCGCCACCAGCCGGTCGCGGCGGTAGGCGAAGCGGTTGGCGCCGCGCGTCACCAGCCCGACCGTGTAGTCGTCGTGGAAATGCCTCGGGAACGAGCGGCGCACGTCGGCGCGCAGCACCTCGACGCCGCCCAGCACATCGGCCACCCGCCAGCACCGCACCCGGTCGCCGTCCACCGCCACCTCCCTCACGGCACGCGCGCCGTGGCCTTGAAAAAGGTATAGCAGAACGCGCCGCGCCCGTCCGCGTCGGTCGCCAGCAGGTCTGCGATGCCGCGCTCCCAGGCATCCGGAGCGACGCCGCGCTCCATCGCCTGGGCACGCACGCCGTCCACCATCGGCACGATGATCCGCCGCACGAAGCCTTCGCGCAGCGCCGGGTTTCCCGCGTCGGCGTAGACCATCCGCGGCGACACCCGCACGTCGGTGAAGCCGGCGCCGGCCAGCAGCCCGTGCAGCCGCCGCCCGATCATCGGATCGCCGCCGAGCCGGCGCTGGGCCCCCACCAGCTCGTCCCACGCCGCGAGCGCCTCGGGCGTCTCCGGGTGGAAGCGGCAGGAGCCGTGGTCGCCCTCGATCACCATGACGGTGCCGCCCGGCCGCACCATGCGCCGCAACGCCGCCAGCGCCGGCTCGGGGAGCGCCAGATGCTCCAGCAGAAAGCAGACGAAGGCGTGGTCGAAGGAGGCATCCGGGAACGGCCCGGCCAGCAGGTCGCCCTGCCGCCACGCCACCGCCGCCCGCCCGCCGAGCCGGGCGCGGGCGAGGTCCAGCTGCCCGGCGTCGATGTCCAGGCAGGTCAGGCGGATGCCGGGGGTGCCGTCCAGCAGGACGCCGGTCTGCCCCCCGGTGCCGCAGCCGGCCTCCAGCACGCGGCTGCCGGGCGGAAACACGGTGTCGTGATGCAGCAGCGGGCGCAGGATCGCCGCCTGGTCCGACAGCCGCTCCGCCTCGCGAGTCGAATAGCCGTGCACGTAACCGCCCATGCCCTGCCCCATCGTCGTGACGGGGGAAGGCTAACGGGATGGGCGGCGGGGCGTCTTGAACGTTCTTGCAGCGGCTACAGCGCCGCGCCGGCCAGCTGCTTGCGCAGCTTGTCGACCTGCTCGCGGATGCCGGTCATGTGCGGGTTGATGGCGAGCGCCGCCTCGAAGGCCTTGAGCGCGCCGGCCGGCTCCTCGATGGCGAGGTACACCAGCCCCAGCCCGGCCAAGGCCGCGAAGTGGCGCGGCTCCAGCGACAGGGTCTTGCGGATGTCGGCCACCGCGGCCGGGTAGTCGCCCAGCAGGTAGTGCGCGTTGGCCCGCTTGTTCCAGCCCTCCGCGTAGTCCGGCGCCATCGTGGTGATGCGCCCGAACAGGGCAACCGCGCCCGCGAAGTCGTCCTTGTGCAGCAGTTGGACGCCGGCGCGCATCAGCGTCAGCACCTCGCGGCCGGGATGATCCAGCCAGATCGTCCAGATCTGGTCCTCGATGGCGTCCGCCGCGGAGTCCGTGGGCGCCGCGCGCAGCTGGTTGAAGAGATCGCCCAGCCGCGTGTCGTCCTGCCGGGCGGCCGCGGGCGTGGCGAAGGCGAGGGAGCCGGCCAGGACGAACGCGGCCGTGGCGGCCCGAAGAGAGGTGCAAGCGAGCGTCATTCATCAAGGGTGGGAGGTGCGAAACCCCGTCACCAGGGACGCTTTTGTGGCTCACCCGTTGGGGGTGGCCTCCAGCTCCGCGGCCAGCGCGGCGCGCACCTCGGCGAAGGCGCCGGCCAGTTGCGGCAGCGCCGCCGGCACCTCGGCCAGCCGCCCGCTCCGCGCCATCGCCTCCAGCCCGGCGAAGGAGTCCGCCAGCACCCGCGCGCCGATCTGCCCGCAGGCCCCCTTGAGGTAGTGCGCGGTGGCCTGCACCAGCGCGGCATCGCCGGCCTCGGCCGCCGCGGCGATCTCCGCCAGCTTGGTTTCGGTGTCGCGCAGGAAGACCGCGGCCGCGCCGCCCAGCAGATCGGTGCGGGTGCGCCGGCCAGCCTCGCGCAGCTCCGCCAGAACCCCGGGATCCAGGAGTGGAGTGGCGGACGGCGGGGGAACAGCGGCGGACGGCCCGGCCGGTTCCGCTCCGGCGGTCCAGCGGTCGATCATGGCGCGCAGCTGCTGCTGCGAGTACGGCTTGCCGAGCCAGTCGTCCATGCCAACGGCGCGGCAGCGCTTCAGGTCCTCCTCCATCACGCTGGCGGTCACCGCGACGATCGGAACGTGCCGGCCGCCGGCCTCGCGCTCCAGTTCGCGCAACGCGCGCGTCGCCTTGAAGCCGTCCGACACCGGCATGTGGCAGTCCATCAGCACGAGGTCGTAGCGCGCGCGCCGGAACGCCTCCACGGCCTGCCGGCCATCGTTCACCACGTCGGCCTCATGGCCGAGCGAACGCAGCAGGTGCCCCAGCAGCGTGCGGTTCACCTCGTTGTCCTCGGCCGCCAGGATGCGCAGCGCGCGCGGCTCGGGGGCGCCGGCCACCGCCGGCACGGTCAGGCCGTCCGGCGGCGGCCCGGCGGCGGGGGCGACCGCCTCGAGCCGCGCGGTGAACCAGAAGGTGGAGCCGACGCCCGGCGCGCTCTCCACGCCGATGGCGCCGCCCATCAGCGTCGCCAGCTGCCTGCTGATGACGAGGCCGAGGCCGCTGCCGCCGTAGCGCCGGGTGACGGAATCGTCGGCCTGGACGAAGGCGGCGAAGATGCGCGCCTGGGTGTCGCGGTCGATGCCGATGCCGGTGTCCGCCACCTCGACGCGGATCAGCGGCCCGCCATCCGCCCCCGTCGCCGGGGCGGCGCGCACCGTCACCTGCCCGTCCTCGGTGAACTTGACGGCGTTGGACAGCAGGTTGCCGATCACCTGGCGCAGCCGGACCGGGTCGCCGCGCACCCAGCGCGGCAGGCCCGGCGCGAAGTCGCAGGACAGCGTCACCCGCCGCTTGCGCGCCGCACCGGAGAACAGCTCCACCGCGTCCTCGACCAGACGCCGGAGGTCGAAGTCGCTGATGGTCAGGGTCATGCGCCCGGCCTCGATCTTGGAGAAGTCGAGGACGTCGTCGATGATGTCCATCAGCGCCACCGCGGAGCCGCGGGCTATGGAGGCGAGCTGGCGCTGCTCGTCCGTCAGGTCGCCCTCCAGCAGCAGCTCCAGCATGCCCATCACGCCGTTCATCGGGGTGCGGATCTCGTGGCTCATGTTGGCGACGAAGCGCGACTTGGCGCGGTTGGCGACGTCGGCCGCCTCCTTGGCCTGGCGCAGCTCGGCCATGGCCGATTCCAGCCGTTCGTTGGCGGCGGCAAGGGTGCGGGTGCGTTCCCACACGGCGTCGCCGATGAAGCGGAAGACCAGGATGCGCAGGGTGAGGAACAGCGCCAGCGCGATGGCGGCGCCGACCGCGAAGGCGATCACCGCGTTGACCAGCACCGGCCACAGGCTGACCGTCAGCTCGATCCGGCCGACTGGCCGCAGCCCGTCCACCACCGTCGCCTCGCGCGTCAGCGTCGGCCAGCGTGGCGCGCCGGGCACCCGCGCCACCTCCCGGCCGGCGCCGTCGTACAGGCGTTCGTCGTAGGTGTTCTCGGCCAGCGGCTGGTCGGCGAGGATGTCGCGCAGCCGCTCGACCATGAAGGGCCAGTGTTGCGGGTAGGTGCCGACGAGGCGCGACGCGCCGTCGGCGGAAAACTCGACATGCGCCTGGGCGCGCGTCGCGGTCTCCACGTAGCCGGCGACGAAGACGCCGAGCGGCAGCGCCACCGCCACCACCGCCGAGACCGCCATCAGCACCCACATCAGCACGCGGCGCAGCCAGCGCGCGCGCCGCACGAAGGGTTCCGACAGCAGCTGGAGGGGGAGCCTATCCATCGGCGCCGCCGGCCGGCAGCGCGCCGCGACGGAGCATGGCCTCCCGCCCCTCGATCGGGCGGGAGACGACCACGAAACCCCAGGCCGTCGCGCCGGGCTTGGCCCCGAGGGTAATGTGGAGCGCGAGGACCCAGCGTGCCCGTGACCGCGCGCCGACCATCGGCCCTTCCCCCGGAAAACCTTAGCTGGATAAAGGTTTAATCCAGCGGGGCGACCGGGCGCAAGGGTTGTGCAGACTGCGAATGATCACCAGCGGCGCAGCGGGCCGACATCGACATGGACGAAGTTGCTGCTGGGGTAGTAGCCGACGCCGCCGGCGCGCAGGCTCAGCGCCGCCTTGTGCAGGGTGCGCAGCGGCATGCCCGGCAGGCGGATGTCCACCGCCTTGCCTTCCATGTGGTAGCTGTGCGTGGCGACGCCGTCGGGGTCGCTTTCCTGCAGAAGGGCGTTGGTCTGCGGCGAGCGGTAGCCGGACACCACCTGGATCGGGCCGCGCGCGCCGACGCGGTGCTGCAGGTGGAACAGCACGTCCATCAGCCGCGGGTCGATGGGGTGCACGGCGCCGTTGCGGTGGTCGCGCATCAGGCGGTTGATCTCGCGCATGCCCTCGCGCAGATAGCGGCCCTGCGCCCAGTAGGCGGCGCGGACCTGTTCGCCGGTGTGCAGGTTGACGAAGGTGAGCTGCCGCGGCGGCGCCTTCATCAGGGCGTGGGATTCCTCAGGGTGGAGCACCGTGGCCGCGGCGGCCGCGGCGAAACCGAAACGCAGAAGCTCCCGACGACCGATGGTCATTGCCGGATTGGAGAGGGCGCCCTCATCCGCCATATGGCCTCCTTCACGCACTTGCCCGCCCGCCTAGGACGGGCCATTACTCCGAATGAACGGGCTCTTTAGGCGTGCGCTACCCCCTTCTTGTCAAGCGACCATAGGTTAACGGCCGTGTTAACGCTCCCATTTCCCCGCCCTTTCGTGTTTCGTTCCTGTAACGAAAAGGGCACAGAAAGTCCGCGGCGCAGGCAAAATGCGTCGACTCGGGGGCGAATCGGAGATTCAGAATGAATCGCAGCGATCGCCGCGGCGGCTAGCGCACCTCCGCGACGCGTTGCGGGGTGCTGCTGCGGCGGGCGAAGGCCTCGAGCATTTCGGGGTCGCGGCCATAGACGTCCTCGCGGAACTGCACGGTACCGGCCGCGTCCACCCAGGCCGTCTGGTAGACGATGTGCACCGCCACCGGGCGCTTGACCGTCACCGTCTTCGTCTCGCGCGTGTCGATCTGGCGCTGCCGGCGCTCGGGCGGCCACTCGGCGGTGCCGGCCAGCACGAAGTCGGCCAGTTCCATCGGCCTGCCGACGCGCACGCAGCCCGACGACAGGGCACGCATGCTCTTCTCGAATTTCCAGCGCTCCGGCGTGTCGTGCAGGTAGACGTCGAAGTCGTTGGCGATGTTGAACTTCACCCGGCCGAGCGCGTTCCCCGGACCGGCGTCCTGGCGCAGGCGCAGCTTGCCGATGCCGCCGCCCAGGCTCTGCCAGTCGATATCGCGCGTGTCGACCCGCGGCGCGTCGGCGGACCAGCTGGCGAAGACCGAGATCCCGTGGCTCTCCAGATAGCCCGGGTCCTTCAGCAGCTTCGGCAGGTAGTCCTCCTTGGCCAGCTTGACCGGCATCGTCCAGGTCGGGTTCAGGATGATCGACCCGATCGAGCTGGACAGCACCGGCGTGCGGCGCGCCTTGGTGCCGACGATGACGCGCATCTCCTGAACCTGGGCGCCGTCCTCCACCGCCTTCAGCGAGAAGTCGGGGATGTTCACCACCACGTGGCGCGGCCCGAAGTCGTCGGGCATCCAGCGCAGCCGCTCCAGGCTGGCGACGATCTGGCCGATGCGCTCGCCCACCGGCGCGTTGAGCGCCGCCAGCGTCCCGACGCCGACCACCCCGTCGGCCAGCAGCCCGTGCCGGGCCTGGAAGCGCTCCACCGCCGCGCGCAACGCGGGGTCATAGAGGTCGGCCGTCGCCGCAGCGTCGCCCTCGAACTCGCCGGTGACGGCGAGGCGGCGGCGCAGCGCCGGCACCGCCGGGTCGCGCATGCCCGGCTCCAGCTTCGCCACGCGGAAGCCCGGCACCGCGGGCCAGCCGCCGGCCGCCTCCAGCGCGCGGAACCGGGCCAGCGCGGCGCGCAGCGGGGCGTATTCGGGACGCACCGGCATCGCCTCGGCCAGCACGGCGCGCGGGTCGGCGGTCTCGGCAGCGCGCACGGCGAGCGCGGCGGCGTCGATGGAAGGCGGCTTGACCTCGGCGTAGTCGGGGCTGATCGCCTTGGGCGGGACGCGCCCGGCGCGCAGGTGCGCGGCGTACTTCATCACCGCGTCGGTCAGCAGCAGGTCGAGGGCCACGCGCTCCTCCACCGTGTCGGCGTCGGGCAGCGCCGCGGCGAGGATCTCGGCGTGGTAATCGGTGGCGTTCAACCCCTCCGCGCCGGCGGCGCGCAGCAGTTCCAGCACCGGCGCCACCGCCGGCGTCGGCGCGCCGTCCGTGGCCAGCCACAGCGGGCGGGACTCGCGCCCGGCGTAGACGCGGCGGACCGCGGCGAGGTCGAGCGGCCGGCCGGAGACGGCGCGGTCGTCGGAGCCGAGGCGCGCGGCGATGGCGGCGGACAGCCGTTCGGTCTCCTGCGCCGATGCGCCGGCCGGCGCCAGGACGAAAAGGACGAGCAGCAGTCGCGCGAGACGGGTCATCGGGGCCTCTGGGTAGGCCGGTTGCTTAGGCCAAGCAATTGGTGCCTGTCCAGAAGGTGTTTCCCATACGCCGCACACCGTGGCATGACAGCCACACCTTCTCATCACCCCTGCCCCTTTCGCGCGTTCGATTCCGTTTAGGCTTCGGTAAGGAATGTGCGTGCATAGTTACAGCAGCGAAACCGTGCGTTGCGGTGTGCCTCCGTGTCGACGCAGACCGTAGTAATCCCCCCTCCTGGTTCCCCCCTCCGGCCGGAGCGCCTCTCCGAGGTGCTGGACCGGCACATGCGCTGGGTGACCGGGCAGCCGGGCGGCGTGCGCGCCAACCTGGCGCTGGCCGACCTGGAAGGGGCCGACCTGGCGAACCGCGACCTGCGCGCGGCGCGGCTGGTCGGCGCGCGGCTCGTCAAGTGCCGGCTGCACTGCACGAACCTCGCCGGCGCCGACCTCTTCTGCGTCGACCTGTACGAGGCCGACATCACGCGGGCGAACCTGTCGCAGACCGACCTGCGCGGCGCCCGGCTGCGCGCCGCCGACTTCACCGAAGCGAACCTGCGCGGCGCCGACCTGTCCGCCGGCAGCACGGCGGCCAGCAAGGCGGCGCTGCGCCCCGACCGCGACGGCGTGCACGCCGAACTGCGCACCATGGTGCTGGAGCGCGTCGGCCCCGCCACCGCGCGCAGCGCGCGCGGCGTGTGCACCGACATGACCGGCACGGTGCTGCGCAAGGCGGTGCTGACCGAGGCGGACCTCAGCGACAGCATCCTGCAGAACGCCGACCTCAGCGGCGCCGTGCTGCTGAACGCCAACCTGAGCAACGCCCGCCTCAACGGTGCCAACCTGTCCGGGGCGACATTGACGGGTGCGGTGTTCCGTGACGCCGACCTTGTCGGCACGCGGCTGGCCGACGTGGATCTGGCGCAGGCCGATCTGGCCGGCGCGCGGATGACGCGGCCGATCGACGCCATGGGCTCGGAGATCCAGCGCGCCATCTTCGACCACGAGCGCTGGATCGAGAGCGGCGGCCAGCGCGGCGAGCGGGCGGAGCTGGACGGCGCCGACCTCAGCCGCGCCGACCTGCGCGGGGTGAACCTCAGCGCCGCCTCGTTGCGCGGCGCCAATCTGGCCGGTGTGGCCCTGGGCGGGGCACGCCTGATGATGGCCGACCTCTCCGGCGCGAACCTGGAGGAGGCCAACCTGATCGGCGCCGACCTCGCGGGCGCCAACCTCAGCTACGCGCGGCTGGAGGGCTGCGACCTCACCGCCGTGCACCTCGGCCCGGCGGAGATCCGCGACCCCAGCGGCAAGTCCACGGGCCGCTCCTGGGCCGCCAACCTGATGGGCGCCAACCTGACCCGCGCCTTCCTGACCGGCACCTGCCTGGTGCAGGCGAACCTCAGCGACGCCAACCTGGAAGGCGCCGACCTGGAGGGCGCCGACCTCGCCGGCGCGAAGCTGCTGCGCACGCAACTGTCCGGCACCGGGGTGCGCCGGCGGTAACGCCCTCTTCCGGCGAGAGAGACACTCTTTTTCCGGTTGCATTCATACGCATGTTTCGCGAAGCGTAGGAGAGAACACGCTCCAGGCTTCGCGATTTTCGCGTGAATTACCCAACCGCCACCCTCGCCCTGCTCCTCCTCGCCGCGCCGGTGCGCGCCGAGGGACTGGCGCCGTCGCTGTCGGACTGGGGCGGGGCCGGGCTGATGCTCAACCCGACGGCGCGCATGATGTCGGAGGGCACGGCAACCGGCGGCGTCACGCTGGTCGGCGGCCTGCACCGCCACCTGTTCGCCGGGGCGCAACTGCTGCCCTGGCTGGAGGTCAGCGCGCGCGACACGATGTATCCCAGCTGGTGGGGCCTCAGCGATCCCGGCCTCGACGTCAAGGTGCGGCTGCTGCGCGAGGGGCCATGGTGGCCGGCGGTCGCGGTCGGCGGGCGGGACGTCACCGGCTCCGGCTACGACCTGCCGGGCAAGGGCCGCTTCGCCGGGGAGTACGTGGTGCTGTCGCGCCGCTTCCGGGACCTGGAGGCCAGCGTCGGGCTCGGTTGGGGACGCTTCGCCGGCGGCGGGGGCTTCCGCAACCCGCTGGGCGGGCGCTTCGCGCGCGACCGCGACCCGAACGACCCGCGCAGCCGCGGCCCGCGCGCGTGGTTCACCGGGAGCGACGTGGCGCCCTTCGGCGGCGTCGAGTGGCACACGCCGCTGCGCGGGCTGTCGCTGAAGCTGGAATACTCCGGCGACGGCATGCGGGCCGAGCGGCAGGACGATCCCACCTTCACCCGCGGCCTGCCGGTGAACGTCGGCCTCGCCTACCGGCCCCGGCCGTGGCTGGACATCGGCGCCGGCGTCGAACAGGGCCGACGCGCCATGCTGCGCCTCGCGGTGGCGCTGGCGCTCAAGGAGGTTCCGGCCGCGCCGGCGCTGCCGCCACCCGGCGTCGGCCCGCGCCCGGAGGGCCGTCCGGCGACGTCCGAGGAGGCCCTGGGCGATGCCCGCGCGGCCGGGCTGCCGGCGCGCGGCGCCGTGGTGTCGCGCGAGCGCGCCGTGCTGTGGCTCGACACCGACGACGAGGCGACCGGGGACTTCGTGCCGGCCCGCATCCTCGGCCGCGCCGCGCGCGTGCTGGCCGATGGCGCCCCGGCAGAGGTGGAGGCTCTCACCGTGGTCACCGGCGCGCAGGGCCTGGACGGCGTCGCCGTCACCCTGCAGCGCCGCGAGCTGGAGCGCGCCTTGCGCCGCCGCGGCAGCGCCGAGGAGATCCTGCGCACCGCCCGCGTCGAGCCCGCTTCGGCCGTGGGGCCGCCGCCGCCCGGCCGGGCGGTCTGGCGTTTCACGCTGCGCCCGACGCTGGAGCAGAGCCTGTTCGAGCAGGGCGTCCCCTACGCCTCGCGCACCTACACCGACGCCGCCCTGTCGGTGGCGCCCTGGCGCGGCCTGGTGATCGGCGGCGGGGTGCGGATCAACGTGGCCAGCAGCGTTGCCCTGCTCGACACCCAGGCGCTGCCGGCGGAGCGGCCGGTGCGCAGCGACCTCGCGCTCTACACCGCACGCGTCGCCGGGCTCGAACACCTGCACGCGTCCTGGCTGGCCAGCCCGGCGCCGGGCCTGCACACGCGGCTGTCGGCCGGGCATTTCGAGGAGATGTTCGGCGGCTTCGGGGCCGAGGCGCTGTACCAGCCGCCGACCGCGCGCTGGGCGGTCGGGCTCGACCTCAACCGGGTGTGGAAGCGACCGGCGTGGGAGGCGTGGCGCGTCGATGCGCAGGACGGGCACACCACGGGCCATCTCAGTCTGTACTGGGAGTCGGATGGCGCCGCGCGGACGGCGGTCCTGCGGCTCGGCCGCTATCTCGGCGGCGACTGGGGCGGCACGGCGGAACTGGCGCACCGCTTCGACAACGGCGTGCGGTTGACCGCGCAGATGACCTGGACGGAAGGCCCGGACGGCGGGCAGAGCCGCATCGGCGGACGGCTGGATCAGGGAATCGCGCTGGTGGTGCCGATCGGCGACCGCCCCTGGCTGCCGGACGGCGGGGCGCTGGAGGTGGCGACGCGCACGCTGGGCCGCGACGCCGGGCAGCGGCTGCGCACGCCGCTGCCGCTGTACGAGACGCTGGTGCCGGCCGGCTATGGACGGCTGGCCGGCACCTGGTCTCGTTTGCTGGATTAGCGAAGCCCGATCACCGCACCGGCGAGATGGCGCGGGTGCGCGGGTCGATCTCGACGGTCATCCAGCGTCCCTGCTGGTCCTGCACGTTGGCCATGTAGTTCTGGCCGTTCTTGCGGAAGTCGCGGACGGCCGTGTAGCCCTGGGCGCTGAACTCGTTCAGCAGCGAGGTCTGCGTCAGCTCCAGGTCGTTCTGGCCGCGGCCCCGGCGGGTCGTGATGTCGTCGCGGCTCATCACCGAGCCGCTGCCAGTGCTGGACGAGCTGTAGCCGGTGCTGCCGCTCGAGGTCGTCGTCTGGCTGCGCGACCAGCCGGCGGTGCCGCCGGGCTGGCCGCTCTGCGTCGTCACCCGGCCGGCCGGGGCGGTCGTGGTGTTGTCCATCACCGTGCCGCTGCCCATCGTGGTGCTGCGGGTGGTGGTGGTCGAGCTGCCGCTGACGGCGCGGTTGCCCACGCCGCTGTAGGTGTTGTCGTTGTAGATGCTCTCGACCTGCGGGCTCTCGGTCGGCAGGCCCGACGCGCTGCTGCGGTGCGGCGTGTTCCAGGACGCGCCGGCATCGCTGCCGGTGGTCTGCGCCTGCGCCGGCGCGGCGATCAGCGCCGCCGCCGCGGCGGTGGCGAGCAGAAGGGTGCGTGTCATCGTTCTCCATCCTCCCCTAAGCGGGATCGGGCCACGCCGGGGTCGGCGCGGCCTCGCGCCCCTTAACACCGGAGAAGGGCGACGCGTTGCGCACGCGCCGTCGGTAAGCCGAAAGCCGTCCCGCAGACGCGCCGCGGCAACTCCGGCGGGCGTCGGCGACAGACTTCGTGCACCGCACGGGAACCTTGGCCCGCCCATTGTGTTGTTGACATCACACGCCGCCGACGGGGAGTTCCGGAACGCGGCGCGTACGGCACAAGGAGGACGAGATGCTGTACTGGGCTCTGGTGTTCTTCGTCATCGCTCTGGTGGCCGGCGCTTTGGGGTTCGGCGGTATCGCGTCGGCCTCGTCGGGCATCGCGCAGATTCTGTTCTTCCTGTTCATCGTGTTGTTTGCGGCGAGCTTGATTTTGGGTCTGGTCCGGCGCCGCTAGATCCAGCCGGCCGCCCGTTCGCGGGTGGCCCGGTTTCCCGCTGTGGGCGTCCGCGCCCGGCCTCCCCGGCTGGACGCGTGTGTGAGTACCCCAAGCCTCTCGATGTTAGCCTCGCACCTCGGCAACGCCCCGCAAGGGCGTTGCCGATTTTGTTTTCGGGAGAAGGCTGGAGCAGCGTTCCGGTCAGTCAGAGCTTCCCGTTACCGTCATCCCCGTGAAGGCGGGGATGACGGTTGAGAACGGTGCACGCCGAACCGAAATCGGCTTCAGTCCTCCTCGTCCTCGCCGGGCGCGCGGCCTTCCATCAGCAGGCGCAGCGCGCGCCGGCCGCGCGACAGGCGGGACTTCACGGTGCCGATGGAGATCCCCAGAATGTCCGCCGCCTCGCCGTAGGAGATTCCCTCCAGGCCGATCAGCAGCACCACCTCGCGCTGCTCGTTGGGCAGCATGCCGAGCGCCCGGCGCAGGTCACGCAGTTCCAGGCGCACGATCTGCGCGCCGCTGGCCGCGCCGATGGCCGCCTGCCCCTCGCCGTCGATGTCCACCACCGCCTGGCGGCGGCGGATGCCGTTGATGTGCAGGTTGCGCAGAATGGTGAAGAGCCAGGCGCGCAGGTTGCTGCCGGGCCGCCACAGGTGCAGGCGGCTCAGCGCCCGCTCCAGGCATTCCTGCACGAGGTCGTCGGCCAGCGTGGCGTCCCGCACCATGGCGCGGGCGAACCGGCGCAGGCGCGGGATCTCGGCCTCGATCTGCGCGATCACCGCCGGATCCGGCGGACTGGAGGGTGCGGGCGGCGCGTCGCCGCCCTCGCTGCCGCCGTCGGAGCCCTCATCTTCGATGCTCTCGTCGCCGGTCTGCGCATCATCGGCCAGCGGTGCCAGGGACGGATCGGTGGCGCCGTCCTCGACCTCCAACGCCGCCGGAACGGCGGGCACGGGGCCGAGCGCCGAGGTGCGCAGAGTGCGCGCAACTGTGTTCCCCATCGGTAAGACGCTGCCTCCCGGTCTGCGGACAAATCGTCCGGCTTCGGACGAATGGAGCAATCATTCCGGCGTTCCTGGTGCACCACACCGGAGGTATCGCCAGATGCTCCCAAGACAATTTCTGCTCTGTCAGTACGTAATGGCCGCGCCGGATCCCTGCCAGTTGGGAAAAAGGCTAGGGATAGGTCCAATTTTGTGAGATTGCCGGTTACCTCTACCCCCTTTTGGGGTTGCCGCCGGAACTTTTACTGGGGAGCTGCGTATTCGCCCACACATCGGCGTGGCGGAGACCGCATCTTCAAAAAGGAAAAGACCGGATGGGCGTTCCCATCCGGTCCTGTGAGAGAGTGCGGGATGACGAAGCGAAAGATGATTGATCGCGCGGGCTACCTAACCCTCCCTGTCGCAGCCGCCAGCGGTTCGATGCCGCCGATTCTGCCGCGGCTCCTCCCTTTGGTTCATTCTTTGGTTGGTTCTTTTCTTCTTTCGTCGTCGCGAACCCATTGGAGGTGGACCATACAGAATGTCCGGGGTCCAGACCATCCGGACATTGGGACTACGCACGACGCCTTCCCTCATACACCCATCGTCCGCCGGGATTGCTCCGTCCGCGCCAAGGCGCGACGCGGCGTCCGGGCCGGCCAAACCCACGGGCTTTCCCTGATGAAACGCACCCTCGCCGGACTGCTGCTCGCCGGAGCGGCCGTGGCCGTCTCCGCGCCCGCGCAGGCCGCCATGATCGACCGCACCATCCGCGCGCTGGAGGCGCTGGCCGCCAAGGGCAGCGCCCGCGCACAGTTCGAGCTGGCCGAACATTTCGAGGAGGCCAAGGGCGTCTCGCGCGACGGCCGCCGGGCGCTCTACCTCTACTGCAAGGCGGCCCGCCAGGGCCACGCCGACGCGGCGCGCCGGGCCGGGCGCCTGATCCTCAAGGGCAGCGCCGGGTTCCGCGACGAGGAACTGGGCAACGCCTGGATCCGCAAGGCCTCCACCGGCGGCGCCAAGGCGCCCGACCGCTGCGAGCCGCCGCAGATCCGCTACTACGCGATGCCGACGCCGCCGCCGGCGCACATCAAGGCGCTGGTGCACAAGATGGCGCCGACCTACGGCCTGGACCCGGAGTTGGTGCTGGCGGTGATCTCGGCGGAATCGGCCTTCCGCAACGACGTGGTGTCGAACAAGAACGCCATGGGCCTGATGCAGCTGATTCCGGAGACGGCGGAGCGCTTCGGCGTGCGCAACGTCTTCCAGCCGGAGGAGAACATCCGCGGCGGCATGAAGTACCTGCGCTGGCTGCTCGCCTTCTTCCAGGGCGACGTGACGCTGGCGCTGGCCGGCTACAACGCCGGCGAAGGCGCGGTAGTGCAGTACAAGGGCGTGCCGCCCTACCGCGAGACGCAGGACTACGTGGCGAAGATCCGCACGGTCTACGCCATCCGCCGGCACCCGTACGACAAGGGCGTGGTCGATCCGTCGGGCGTGCCGGGATCGCGGGAGCTGGTGGCGGAGCTGAGCTACTCCGCACCGAAGACGGCGGTGCAGGCGGTGGGCAAGCGCAAGGAGAAGGCCCCGGTCGCCGTGGCGGAGAAGCCGGAGCGGACGGTAGCGGAATAAGGCCCTATCCGAACAGCGCGTCGATCGAGTTCTGGTCCAGAGGTGCCGGCACGGCGTCGTTCAGCAGGCGGTCCACCTCGTCCTGGTCGACGCCGTCCGACGACGGGCCGTTCAGCAGGTGGGCGTCGGGGCGGGTATCCACCGGCCCGGCCGGCAGGTCGGCGGCGGCGACGCCGTCGGTGCCCCAGATCTCCATCAACGTCAGGATGCGCTGCTCGATGTAGCGCAGCGCGTTGACCACCTTGGTGGTGCGCTGGCCGGTCAGATCCTGGAACGAGCAGGCGGTGAAGATGCCCATCACCTCGTGCTCGATCTGGTCGCAGGCGGCAGCCGCATCGGGCAGCGCGCGCAGCTCCGGCAGCGCCGCCATGATGTGCTCGGCGGCGCCGAGGATCTCGATGGAGGCGCGCTCGGTGGACATCACGATGGCGTCCAGCTCGTTGGCGGCGGTGGCGATGCGGTCGTCGCTGCCGTCCTTCGGGCGGATCGCCGCGATTTCCCGCCGCGCCTGGACGATGGACGCGCTCATGTCCTGCAACTCGTGGCGCAGCACGGTGATGTGCCGCACCGCGTTGCTCGCCGCCTCGTGCCGCGTCCAGGCGGCGCGCAGGTCGCCGAGCAGAGCCTGCACCTCGTCGATGCCCACGGAGCGGGATCGCCGCGCGTGCTCGTCGAGGAAGGCGCGTCCCTGCGGCGTGCCGCCGATGAACGCCTCGAGCTGGCGGTAGTCCTCCTCGCGCATCCCCCACGCCCCCCTGCCGTCCCGCGGAAATTCCGGGCCTGGAGTATTTGCCAAAAATCACCGGCGGTACAACATGGCTGTACTCAAAAAGGGGGAGGAAACGGCGATGCGGGATTTCCAGCGGCCCGGCCGGTCGGTCGCGGTGGGCGAGCGCGGCATGGTGGCGACCTCGCACCCCTTGGCAACGCTTGCCGGCCTCGACGCGCTGCGGGCCGGCGGCAACGCGGTGGACGCGGCGCTGGCCGCGGTGGCCGTGCTGTGCGTGGCCGAGCCGCACATGGTCGGCGTCGGCGGCGATTGTTTCGTGCTGTACGCGCCGGCCGGCGGCGGGGTGCTGGCGCTGAACGGCTCCGGCCGGGCGCCGGGGGCGGCGACACCGGAGCGCTTCGCCGAACTGGGCGTCACCGGCATCGGCATGGACAGCGTGCACTCCGTCACCATCCCCGGCGCGGTGGACGCGTGGTGCCGGCTGCACGCCGACCACGGCCGCACCCCGCTCGACGCGCTGCTCCGCCCTGCCGTCGCGCTTGCCGAGGAGGGTTGCCCCGTCCACCCGCGGGTGGCGCGCGACTGGGCGGTCCACGCCCATCGGCTGAGCCACCACCCGGCCACCCGCGCGCTGTTCCTGTCCGAGGGCCGGCCGTTCCAGTTGGGCGATCGCTTCCGCAACCCGGCGCTGGCCGACACGCTGCGCCGCATCGCCCGGTCAGGGCGCGCCGGGTTCTACGAGGGGCCGGTACGCGACGGGCTGCTGCGCACGCTGACCAATCTCGGCGGCCTGCACGCGGCCGGAGATTTCAACGCCCAGCGCTGCGAGTACGTCGAGCCGATCTCGACGGAGTACCACGGCTTCACCGTGCACGAGTGCCCGCCGAACGGCCAGGGCATCGCCGCGCTGATGATGCTGAACGCGCTGAACGGCACCCCCGCCGAGACCGCGGAGGACGAGGCCGAGCGCGTGCACTGGCTGGCCGAGGCGACCAAGCTCGTCTACGCCAGCCGCGACGCGCACGTCGGCGACCCGCGCCACGCCGACGTGCCGGTGGCGGAGCTGCTGTCCGACCGTTATGCCGCCGCCCTGCGCGCCGCGATCCGGCCGGACGGCGCCCTGCCCTTCCCGCCGCCGGTGGTGCCGCACCGCGACACGGTGTACCTGTGCGCCGTCGACCGCGACCTCAACGCGGTGTCGTTCATCGCCTCGCTGTTCGACTCCTTCGGCAGCGGCATCACCGACGCGGGGAGCGGCGTGCTGCTGCAATGCCGCGGCCGCGCCTTCCGGCTGCAGCCCGGCCACCCGAACAGCGTGGCGCCGGGCAAGCGCCCGCTGCACACCATCATTCCCGGCATGGTGACGCAGGGCGGCGCCGCGGTGATGCCGTTCGGCGTCATGGGCGGCCAGTACCAGGCGACCGGGCACGCCCAGTTCCTGGTCGACGTGCTTGGCCGCGGGCTGGACGCGCAGCAGGCGCTGGAGCTGCCGCGCAGCTTCGCCGGCGACGGCGTGCTGTCCATCGAGACCACCTATCCTCCCGCGGTATACGAGGCTCTGGCGCGCCGCGGCCACCGCGTGGAATGGTCGCCCGCGCCCATCGGCGGCGGGCAGGCGATCCGCATAGACCGCGCGCGCGGCGTGCTGATCGGCGGCTCCGACCCGCGCAAGGACGGCTGCGCGCTGGGCTGGTGACCGCGACCTTCCGCCCGGGAAATGTCACAGCGACTCGGGCGAATGGCCAAGCTGATGGTTAATGCTTTGGTTACGAAAGTCGGGCTAGGGTCGTGGCGGTTACAGCTCAACCGCCCGGTTTCGAAGGACCCGCCTGATGCCCATGGCCGCCGACGTCGACACCATCGAACGCACCTCCATCGTCGCCTACACGCTCCTGAAGGAGCTGCACGAGGTGCTCGCCCTCCCGAAGCAGCCCGACGACGTGACGCTGGGCATCCTGATGGGCCTGTCCATGTTCCTGGACGACAAGGTCGGCCCGATGCGCGCCAAGCGCCTGATGACCGAGGCGCCGACCATCGTGCTGAAGACCGACGCCCACGTCACCCCCGACCAGACGCAGCGCATCATGCCGGTGGTCCGCGCCTTCGCCGACCACATCAAGGAGATGAAGATCGTCGCCGAGCCGCGCACCGCCGACGGCATCCTCTGATCCATCATCCGGGTTCCGCGACCGCGCGGATCGGGGCACCGAAGCCCCGGTCCGCGCGTTTTCGTTGTTCGGACGTGTTGACCCGCCCGCCAAATCGGCCGATGCTTGCCGCTTGATCCGTTGCACCGGATGAACGGCAAAGGCCATGAACTGGGTCACCGGGCTCGCCATCGTCTCCATCGTCGCCGGCGTGACCATCAGCGTCGTCGTGCTGGTGGCTGTCGGCTCGATCCGCCGCAGCCTCAACGAGGGCACGGTAAGGCAGGCGCAGCAGGTGAAGCGCCTGGCCGAGAGCGTCGCCGCGCTCACCGCCGACCAGCAGGCCGCCCAGCTGCGCATCCAGTCGCTGACGGACTCCAACCGCCGCCTGTCGGAAGAACTGGCGGCCCTGGGCGAGCGTCTCGCCGACGGCGACGCGCTGCGCGGTCCCGGCGGATCTGCCCGCCTGCTGCATTGACGAAGTCTGGATAACCTCTCGGACCATGACCCTTCCGAACGCCGACGCCGAAAAGGCGCGCTGGACGGCCAGCGCCGATCTGTGGGACCGCTGGGCCGACCCCATGGCCGAACTGGCCGACAAGCTGAACCAGCCGCTGCTGGACGCCGCCGGGGTGCGGCCGGGCGCCGTGGTGCTCGACCTCGCCTCGGGCGCAGGGGAGCCGGCGCTGAGCGCCGCCAAGCGCGTGGGGGCGGCAGGGTTCGTGCTCGGCACCGACCTGGTGCCGGCCATGCTGACCGGCGCGGTGCGCCGGGCCGCCGCGGCCGAGCCGCGGCCGGCCTTCGCCGCGGCGGACATGACGGCCCTGCCCTTCGGTCCGGGGGCGTTCGACGCCGTCACCTGCCGCTTCGGCATCATGTTCGTGCCCGACGCGGCGGGCGCGCTGGCCGAGGTGCGGCGGGTGCTGAAGCCCGGCGGGCGCGCCGCCTTCATGGTGTGGGGGCCGCGCGCGGAGAACGCGCTGTTCGCCACGGTCGGCGGCGCGGTGGAGGACCGCCTGGGCCCCGACCCGGTGCACGGCATCGGCCCGCTGTTCCGCTACGCCGAGCCCGGCAGCCTCGCCGCCGATCTCGCCGGGGCGGGCTTCGCCGACGCGACGGAGACCGCGCTCACCCCGACGCGCAAGGCGCCGCGCGGCCAGCCCGTCTGGCGCGCCACGCTGGACATGCTGTTCGGCGCCCGCATCGCCGGCCTGACCGCCGGCGAACGGGCCGGGCTGGAGGCGGACATCGCCGCCCGTTTCGACGCGATGGCCCAGGGCGACATGGTGCCCCTGCCGGCGCACGTGCGCATCGGCGTCGGCACCGCCTGAGCCGGGCGGCAAGGGGACCTGGGATGCCGTTGCAGAGCCTGACGAACCCGGATCTCCATCCGGCCTCGGCGGTGGGCGTTTTGAAGGGGACGTTCCTGTCGCTGATCGGCGGGTGCGTGTGGTTCGACCTGGAGAACCACCGCCTGCTGACGCAGATCCCCTGCTTCGACTTCGCCTTCGGTAGCTACGCCGAGACCTTCACCGAGGAGATCATCACAAACCTGCCGCGCTATGCCGCGACCGTCACGCACCGCTACGAAAACCTGCCGGTCCTGGCCTCGCCGTACGCCGACAACTATTTCCACGTGACGCTGGAGTGCGCGGCGGCGCTGCGTCTCCTGGGAGACCGACATCGCGGGGTCGCGGTCAACCCGTCGCTGCGGGAGTTCGCCTATCAGCACGAGCTGATCGGGCGATGCCTGCAAGGCCGCGAGGCCGTGCCGGTCGAGGATCCCGCCATCGTCGTCGATCCGGTCCTGTTCTACGACTACTTCTCGATGGAAGGAATGGATTACGTCCGCCGCTGCATGAACGTCTTCGCGCGGCCCGGCGGGGACGTCGTCTATCTGGAGCGCAGGAGTTCGAACCGCATCTGCCCCGGCGGCATCGCCGAGACGCCGGAGTTCCGGGACCTGCTGGCGCGGCACCGCGCCCGACGCGTGGACGTCGGCAACGGTGAGCTGACGGTGGCCGAGCAGGTCGCCCGCCTGGACGGCGCCCGCACCGTCCTGGCGCCGCACGGGGCGGCGCTGACCAACATGATCTACCTGACCCCCCCGCTGACCCTGGTCGAGGTGTTCCCGTCCTACCTCGCCTCGCACGGCTGCTACGCGGAGATCGCCCGCCTCCTCGGCTTCACCTACCGGCGGATCGTCACCGAGCGGGAGGACGAGCACGGCAACCTGCTCCCCGACGTGCGGCAGCTCGACGAGGTGCTGCGCGAAGCCGCCTGAACATCAGTAGTCCCACTCGAACTTCAGGCCGAGGCGCGTGTCGTTGTTGGTGCCGGTGCCGACGCCGGCCTCCGCCTTGAGGTTCTTGGTGATGTCGACCTCGACCTTGGCGCGGCTCTGCGCGTTGCCGGCGCCCACCCCCTGCTCGACGCCGACGTAGACGCGGTCGCTGACGTAACGGCCGGCCTGCACGGCGCCCCCCTTGCCGTTCTCGCCGCCGGTGAACTCCAGCCGGTCCACGCCCAGCCCCTTGCGCACCTTGTCGAGCAGGCCGCTGCCGCCGCCGAAGCCGGCCAGCGTCGCGGCGCTCTGCGCCAGCTGCACCGCCTCGACCGCGCCCAGCGAGCCGACCGACTTGCCGAACAGCACGCGGGCCAGCACCTCGTCCTGCGGCAGGCCCTGCGGCGAGGTCAGCTCCAGCTTCGGCTGCTTGGCGGTGCCGCTGATCTGCACCTGCGCGGTCACCTGGTTGGCCGAGGCCTCGGCCAGCAGGTCGAGGCGCGGGTCCACCGGCCAGTTGCCGTCGAAATCGATGAAGCCGCGCTTGAAGGTGAAGGTCTTGGCCAGAAGGTCCAGCGTGCCCTTCAGCATGCTGAAGCGCCCGGTGACCGACGGCCGGTCGGCGGTGCCGGTGACCTTCAGCTTGCCGCCGAACTCCGCGTTCAGGCCGCGGCCACGCACGAAGATCCGGTTGTCGGCGGCGACCGTGACGTCCAGGCCGATCTCCGGCCCAGCCGGGGCCGCGGCGGGCGGCGGGTCGGCCGGCACGGAGGCCGGGGTGGCGCGTGGGCCGGGCTTGCCTTTGGCCGATTTGGGCTTCTTGGCGTTGGGCGGCGGCGCCGTGCGCGAGCTGCCGGCCATCACCGCGTAATCCTGCGAGGCGGGCGCGCCGCGGCCGACCTCCACGACCTTCAGATCCACCACGTGGGGCGGCAGCCGGTCGGGGAGCTGCACCTCCGCCTCGTCAATGGTGACGGTGCCGGCCAGCGCCGACTTGGCGAAGGTGCCGGCAAGCGTCAGGTCGGCACCGACGCTGGCGGTGACCATGTCGATCTGCGCCAGCCGCGCGCCGCGCGCCCGCACGTGCAAGTCGAGCTGCCGCGGCTCGCGCGGGGCCGGGCGGATGACGCCCTCGGCCGACAGGGTGCCGCCGCCCGGCGTGCGGCCGGTGAAGGACTGCACGGTGAAGACGTCGCCGCTGCCAACCACGCGCGCCGCGATGTCGGTGATGACGGCGCCCGACGCCCGGTTCTCGTAGCGCCCGTTGGCGACCGTGACGGTGCCGCCGAGCTGCGGCGCCCCCACCGTGCCGCCGGCCCGCACGTCGAGCGCCAGCGCGCCGGCCGCACGGTCGCCCGACGCCGCCAGCAGGTCGTTGACGAGGCTGAGCTGCAGGGTGCCGGTGGCGGTGGCGTCGAGCTTGCCGCGCTCCGGCACCGCCGGGACCAGCGTCTGCGGGTCGAGCACCAGCGGCAGCGCCGCCGTCAGGTTCAGCCGCCCGTCACCGCCGCGCGAGACCACCGCGCCGGTGGCGTTCAGCCGCTCGCCGCGCCATTGCGCATCGACGGTGACGTCCAGGCCCGGCACGCCGGCCTGCTGCGTCGCCGCGGCGCGCAGCCCCGCCACCCGCACCGAGACGTCGGCCGAGGGCGCCCTGGGCGTGCCCGACAGGTCGGCGGTGGCGTTGAGCACGCCGTCAAGCTGCAAGGTCGGGGCGACCAGCCGGGCCAGAGCCAGCGGCAGCTGGTCCACCCGCACCGTGCCCTTCATGCGGTTGCCGCTCAGCGCCGCGTCCGCGGTGAGGCGCGCGTTGCCGCTGAGCAGTTGCAGGCCGCTGACCTCGTAGCGGTTCTCGGCCACGTCGATGGACGCCGGCTGGCCGAGGCGCAAAGCCTGCCCGGCGGCGCGGGCGTCCAGCCGCTCCAGCCGGATGCGGTTGACGCCGCGCTCCTGCGCAACGGTGCCTGCGAGGTCGAGCGTGCCGGGCTCGCGCCCGCCGCCGCCGCTGCCCTGGACCTGGAAACGCGCCCTGGCGAGGGAGCCGTCGACGGAGGCGGTGACACCGGTCACCGGCGTGCCGGCCAGGATGCCGTCCCGCAGCTCGACCCGCGCCTTGCCGGCGGCGGCGCCCAGGGCGTCGGCCACGTCGCCGGACACGGTGAGGCCCTGTGCCGCCAGCAGCGGCCCATCGGCGCCATCGACGCGCAGGCCGCGGGCGTCGGCGGTGAGCGTCGCCGCCTGCTTGCCGCCCTTGCCATCGAGCGCCAGCGCGAAGCCCGCCGCGCCGTCCAGCCCCATGCCCGCGAGTTCCGACAGGGCGCGCAGCGCGGGGAGCGTCCCCTCCAGCCGGCCGGTGGCGGTCATGGTATCCAGCGCCACCGCGACAGCGCCGCCCACCCGGTTTGGCCCGCTGGCCAGCGCCAGATCCGACAGCTTCAACGTGGTGCCGTCCAGCGCGTAGCCGCCGTCGAGCGCCAGCCCGGTCCCGGCGAGATGGGCGCGCGCCTGCACCGTGCCGCGCGGCGTCGCGGGCAGCCCGGCGGCGGTGGCGGTCAGCTCGGTATCGCCGAGGCGGCGGCCGTCGAGCACCAGCCCGCGGCCGTTGAGGTGCGCACGCGCTTCCAGCGCGTCGAGCGGCCCACGCGCGGAGAGGTCCAGCGTGGCGCCGCCCTGCAGTTGCTTCCCGATCGCCGCGCCGACCGGCTCCAGCCGCGGCAGGGCGAGCGTCGCGTCGGCCTCCAGCCGGCCGCCGGCCAGCGCCGCGGTGCCGGTCAGCGTGGTGTGGGCGCCCTCGACGCGCAGGTCCCTGACGGTAATGCGGCCATCCGGCGCGGTGGCGGCCTTCAGGGTCAGCCGCGCCTCCTCGCCCAGCAGCGCGTCGGCCGGCGTGCCGGTGGCGAGGTTCGCCACCCGGCCGGCAAGGTCGGCGCTCACCGCGCCGTCGCGCACCGCGACCGGGCCTTCGAGCGTCGCCGCCCCGGCGAGCGGACGGCCGGCGAGGTCGGAGAGCTTGGACAGGTCGTCCAGCGCCACGCGCAACACCGCGTCGGCCGTCTGCCCCCAGCCGGCGGCGGAGCCGCTCGCCGTCACCGTGCCGGCGGCGGTCGCCAGCGTCAGCCCGTCGAGGCGCACCCGGCCGCCGTCGGTCTGCACGAGGCCCTTGGCGTCCAGGGTCACCTCCGGGCCGGTGACGGAGGCCAGCTTCGGGTCGTCGGCGGCGACGTCGGTGACGCGCGCCGCGACGGTGAACGGCAGGTCGGCGGTGGTGCCGTCGGCGGTCAGCGTCACCCGCGCGTCGCGCCAGCGCACCGGCGCCAGGGCGTGCAGGGCGGAGTCCGGCCCGGCCTCGACCTCGGCCGTCACGTTCAGGCGCGGGGACTCCGGGTTGACCGTGCCGGTCAGGCGCAGGGTGCCCGCCGCGGTGGCGGCGGTGACCGGGCGCAGGGTCAGCGTGCGGTCGGGGGCGACCAGCACCTCGGCGGCCAGCGTCGGGGCCGGGCCGACGAGGTCACCGGCGGGGGACGGCAGCAGGCGCGCCACGTCGCCGCGCGCCTCCAGCGTCACCACGTGCCCGCCGGGATCGGCCTTCACGGCCGCGTCGGCGGTGAGGTTGACCACGTCGCCGCCGGAAGCGGTCAGGCGCCCCTTCCAGTCGGCCAGCGTGCCCTCGCCGTCCAGCGTCGCCTCGACCGGCGGCAGGCCGGGGATGTTCAGCAGGCGGGCGATGACGCCCCCGGCCGGCTCCGACGCCTTGAGGTCGACGTCGAGGCGCTGGTCGTCCGGCGCGAAGCCGAGCGTCAGCGCGGCACGGCCGGGGCGATCGTCGATGCGCGCCACCGTCAGCCTGGCGTCCAGACCGTCACCGCCGGCGGCGAGGCGGGCGTTGCCGTCGATGCTCAGCACCGCCGCCTCGCCGAGCAGCGCCTCGCCCAGCCGCAGTTCGCCGACCGACAGGCGGTCCACGGCGACCGACACCGGCAGCCGCGGCAGGCCGGGCTGGGAGGAGCTGGCGGGCTGCGGCTCGGCGGCGGGGGCCGGCGGGCGCTCGACGGCCACCTGGGCGGCGGTCAGTTCGGTGACCTCGACGCGGCGTTGCAGCAGCGCCCAGGGATTGAGGGCGACGTGGGCGTCGCGCAGCGTCAGCCAGACGCCGTCGCGGTCGGCCATGCGCACCTCGGACAGCGTCAGGTCGAACGGCACGCGCCCGGTGAGGGTGCCGAGCGTCAACGAGGAATCGGGGCCGGAGGCGGCGCCCTCGACGGTGGCGACCAGCCAGCGCCGACCGGAGTCCGACTGCAGCCACGCCGCCCCCGCGGCGACGGCGACGACGATCAGCAGCAGCAGGCCGGCAAGCCCGAGAAGCGCGTAACGCAGAACCTTCAAGTCGAATCCTCAGCCCAGCCCATGCCGCGCCCTTTCCTCGCCCGCGGCGCGAAAAGCGCGGTTCCCCCTCCGTGAACACGCGAACGGTCGCCCGGATTCCCGCCGATCCGGAAATGACAAAATTAATCCCGTCAGAACGCCTGTCCCAGGCTGAGGTACAGCTGCCAGCGGGAATCGCCCCGCTCCGGGTTCAGCGGCACGCCGACATCCACCCGCAGCGGGCCGAAGTCGGTGTAATAGCGCAGCCCCAGGCCGGTGCCGACGCGCAGCGGCCCGTTCAGGCCGGGGACGCTGCGGTCGCTGACCGTGCCGGCGTCGACGAACGGCACGAGGCCGATGGTGTCCGTGATCTTGACGCGCATCTCGACGCCCAGCTCCACCAGCGAACGCCCGCCGGTCGGGTCGTTGGCGAAGTTCCGCGGCCCGGCCTTCTGGAAGCCGTAACCGCGCACCGAGCCGCCGCCGCCGGCGTAGAAGCGGCGGTCCGGCGGGATGGAGGCCAGCGGCGCGCCGACGATGCTGCCCAGCCCGACCCGCGCCGCCGCCACGTAGCGCCCGTCGCCGACGACATCGTAATAGGCCGAGCCGGTGACGGTGCCCGCCAGGAAGCGCTCGGTGGATTCGTTGCCGCCCACCGGAAACCACGGCGTCAGCGTCCCGGCGAGGCGGTAGCCCTTCGTCGGGTTCAGCAGATTGTCCGTGCCGTCGTAGGTGACGCCCAGCGGCGCGCCGAGCAGCGACACCTGATAGGTGCGTTCCGCCGTGCGCACCCGTCCGCGCTCCGACGTCAGGCCGGCGGAGACCTTCAGGGCGTCGCTGATCTCGCGCTCGATCACGGCGGTGAGCAGGCCGGCGACGCGCTCGTAGGCCGGCGGGTTGTCGGTGACCACCGAGAAGTCCAGCACCAGCGACTGTCTGGGCGCCAGGAAGTCCGGCTTGCGGAAGTTCACGCCGAAGCGCAGGTCCGGCAGGTCGAGCTTGCTGGTGCTGCTGCTGTCGCCGGTGAGGCGGCCGACCTCCAGGCTGAGGCGCAGCTGTTCCGCCCCGCCGAACAGGTTGCGATGCCCCCAGTAGACGTTGCCGCCCAGCCCGTCGGTGGTCGAGTAGACAACGCCGGCGCCCAGCACGTGCCGCTTGCGCTCGGTCACCGCGACGGTGACCGGCGTCGTGCCGTCCGGCCCCGGCTGGTCGGCCAGCTGCACCCGCACCGTGTCGAAGACGCCGAGCTTCGCGATGTCGGTGCGCGCCCGCTCGATCAGCGCCGGCTGGTAGGTGGCGCCGGGCGCCCAGGGCAGCCGGCCGCGGACCAGATCCGCGTCCACCTGCTCCAGCCCCTCGATGCGGGTGGAGCCGAAACGGGCGAGCGGGCCGGGATCCACCACGAAGGTGACGTCCATCGTCCGGTCGGAATGGTCAACCACGGCGCGGCGGTCGGTCACCTTGGCGAAGGCGTAGCCGCGGCCGGCCAGCGTCGACACCAGCTTGCTCTGCGCGTCCACCACCTGCGGCGCGCGGGCCGGCTCGCCGGGCTTCAAGCCCAGCTCGTCGGCGGTGACCGCGGGGCCGGGCAGCGGGGCGCCGCTCCCGGTGCGCACCGCGATCGCCTTGAAACGGTAGGCGGGGCCGGGCTCCACCGCGATGGTCACCCTGGCCGGCTGCACCGACGGATCGACGCGGATGTCCAGCCGCGCGTCGTAGTGCCCGGCGGAGCGCAGCGCCGTGTCCAGCCGGTCGCGGTCGGCGTCGGCGCGCCGCTCCAGCCCGATGACCGAGGGCGGCGGATCATCCTTCAGTTCGAACAGGGAGGAGGACTCGCGCAGCAGGGTGCGCAGCGCGTCGTCCCCCTCCAGGCCGGTGAGATCGACCTCGTAGGGAACCTTGGAGACCTCCTCCTGCGCGAACGCGGGGAGCGGCGCCAGCAGCAGGGCAAGCGCGAGGGCGGAAGCGGTGGGGAAGCGGGCGCGGGTCATTCGTCCGTGCTTGAGCGTGGCAGGCTGAACATCCGCAGCCGGCGACGCGGTTTCAACCCCTTCCCACCTTTGATCTAGGCCCGTCACCCGAGCGCCATGCATCCGCTCTTGCCCCGCGCCATGGAATCATTATATTGCGGCGCAAAGACACACCACCCGGCGGCGCCCACCAGGAATTCTTGGCGGGCCGTTTTGTTTTGGGCATACCGCCCGCAACGAAGGGCGCCGGCCGACCCGAGACCGATAAACGCATGAATCTTCGCAACGTCGCCATCATCGCCCACGTCGACCACGGCAAGACCACGCTGGTGGACCAGCTGCTCAAGCAGTCGGGCACCTTCCGCGAGAACCAGCAGGTGGCCGAGCGCGCCATGGACTCCAACGACCTGGAGCGCGAGCGCGGCATCACCATCCTGGCCAAGTGCACGTCGGTGCTGTGGAACGACCTGCGCATCAACATCGTAGACACCCCGGGCCACGCCGACTTCGGCGGCGAGGTGGAGCGCATCCTCTCCATGGTGGACGGCGTGGTGCTGCTGTGCGACGCGGCCGAGGGCCCGCTGCCGCAGACCAAGTTCGTGCTGGGCAAGGCGCTGCGCCTCGGCCTGCGCCCGATGGTCGTCGTCAACAAGGTGGACCGTCCCGACGCCCGCGCGCACGAGGTGCACGACGAGGTGTTCGACCTGTTCGCCTCGCTGGACGCCTCGAACGAGCAGCTGGACTTCCCGACCCTGTTCGCCTCGGGCCGCAACGGCTGGGCGACCACGGACCTGGAGAACGGCGCCCGCGACAGCCTGAACCCGCTGTTCGAGCTGATCCGCGACCACGTCCCGCCGCCGCACCACGTGGAGAGCGCGGACGCGCCCTTCTCCATGCTGGCGACCACGCTGGAGGCGAACCCATACCTGGGCCGCATCCTCACCGGCCGCATCCAGTCGGGCCGGGTGAAGCCCAACATGGCGGTCAAGGCGCTGAGCCGCGACGGCACGCTGATCGAGCAGGGCCGCATCTCCAAGGTTCTGGCCTTCCGCGGCCTGGAGCGCGTGCCGGTCGATGAGGCCGTCGCCGGCGACATCGTCGCCATCGCCGGCCTGTCGCAGGCCACCGTCGCCGACACCCTGTGCGACCCCGCCGTGACCGAGGCGCTGGAAGCCCAGCCCATCGACCCGCCGACCCTGGCGATGACCTTCTCGGTCAACGACAGCCCGCTGGCCGGCCGCGAGGGCGACAAGGTCACCAGCCGCATGATCCGCGACCGCCTGTACCGCGAGTCCGAGGGCAACGTTGCCCTGCAGGTCCGCGACACCGAGGGCGGCGACGCCTTCGAGGTGGCCGGCCGCGGCGAGCTGCAGCTTGGCATCCTGATCGAGACCATGCGCCGCGAGGGCTATGAGCTGTCGATCAGCCGGCCGCGCGTGCTGTTCCAGACCGACCCGCTGAACGGCCAGCGCCTGGAGCCGATCGAGGAAGTCGTCGTCGACGTGGACGAGGAGTTCTCGGGCTCGGTCGTCAACAAGCTGTCGGAGCGCAAGGCCGACCTGATCGAAATGCGCCCGTCGGGCGGCGGCAAGACGCGCCTGGTGTTCCACGCACCGTCGCGCGGCCTGATCGGCTACATCAGCGAGTTCCTGACCGACACCCGCGGCACCGGCATCATGAACCGCCTGTTCCACGGCTACGCCCCCTACAAGGGGACGATCGCGGCGCGGCGCACCGGCGTGCTGATCTCGAACTCCGACGGCACCGCGGTGGCCTACGCGCTGTGGAACCTGGAAGACCGCGGGCCGATGCTGATCGACCCGGGCGTCCCGGTGTACCAGGGCATGATCGTCGGCGAGCACACCCGCGGCAACGACCTCGAGGTCAACGTCATCAAGGGCAAGCAGCTGACCAACATCCGCACGACCAGCAAGGACGAGGCGGTGCGCCTGACCCCGCCGATCCAGATGACGCTGGAGCGCGCGCTGTCCTACATCGCCGACGACGAGCTGGTCGAGGTGACGCCCAAGTCTATCCGCCTGCGCAAGCGCTACCTGGATCCGAACGAGCGCAAGCGCCACCAGCGCGCGGCCGAAGGCTGATCCAACGGACGGAGCCCTTCTCCCCTTGAGGGAGAAGGGTTGGGATGAGGGGTCGTTACGCGCCGGCAGGCGCGGACAAGGATGTCCTGGCCGGCTTCGCCGGCGACCCCCTCTCCCCAACCCCTCTCCCTCAGGGGGAGAGGGGCTTTTTGGGACCTCTTGCGCCCTCTACTGCTCCAGCACCGGTCCCAGCGTCTCGTCCTCGCGCTTCATCCGTTCCTCAAGCCGCGCCAGCACCGCGCGCGTCTCGGCGCGGAAGGTGGGGAAGCGCGCGGCGATGCTGGTCACGTTCGACCACGCCTTGAAGTAGTGGTCGCACACCGTGTGCAGGCCGTTCAGCTCGTCCTGCAGTTCGGCCGCGGCGGCGCGGACACGGGCGTCCTGGTGCTCGCGCAGCTTCGGGTAGAGGACCCGGTCCTCCAGGGTCAAATGGTCGCTCACCTTCGACGACAGGTCGTTCAGCGCAACGCGGATGTCGAAGGTACGGCTGGCGGCGTCCTGGGCGCGCAGCAGGGTGGTCAGCGCGCCGATGGCCGCCTGGATCTCGCCGTGCTGGCGGCGATAGGCGTGGTGCGTGGTCATGGTACCGCCTCCTCCCGGATTGGTATTGTCGTGTGGGCGGACCATCAGCGTATCAGCGCTGCGCATCCGCCGCACAGGCGGCAGATGCGCGCACCTCCTTTGGATAGGGGGGCTACGTCCGCCCGCCCGACCGCTTCACCTCCTCCCGCTCGCCCAACTCGTCGAACTTCTCCTGCACCGGCTTGTCGGTGTCGCCGGCGGCCTGGCCGGTCTTATCGACCAGTTCGTCCTCGATGCGCTGGGCGGTGCGCGACGGGGCGTCGTCCTTCCGCTTGTCGTCCACGGCGTCCTCCTCGGGTTTCTCTTGCCTGCCCAGTAAACAGCGCGGGTTTGATTTCGGTCAGGGCACTGAAGGACGTTTCGCGCGTTGATGCGGCGGACACGCGCGGGGTGGAATAGCCGCCCTGCGGAAAGCGTTCATGAGCGGCCATGGTTGCACCGCACCGGAAAGTGTATAAAATGCTCGACCGTTTCCCATGGATCCGGTCGACATGGCGCAAGCCCTTGGGCTTGCGGCGGAATTTCAGCAACCGATGGCGTGCCGGGTTCGGTCCGAAGTCGAAGCGGGTGCGGTCCTGATTTTGTCCGTATCGGCCGGGTGGCTTCGGATGGCACTGGACTGCGACCGGAACAACCGAGCTGTGCCGGGCAATTAGGTGCGGGGAACGTCGATACCGATGCGCAAGAGAGCGATTGCGGTCCTGATCCTGGTGATCCTCGGCAACGTCGGGGCCTGGGCGCTGTGGAACCGGCCGGTGGCCGAGCGGTCGTGGGGCGGCGCCATCAACGGCGTCTCCTACACGCCGTTCCACGATCCCAACAAGAGCCCGACCCGTGGCGACCGCGGCAACGCCGACGACATCGAAAAGGACATGGCGACCCTCGAAGGGTCGGTGAAGGGGGTGCGCACCTACTCCACCACCGACGGCTCCGAGCAGGTGGCGCCGATCGCCCGCAAGTTCGGCCTGCCCGTCACGGCGGGCGCCTGGATCGCCGGCAAGCCGGAGATCGACGAGCCCGAGATCAACGGCCTGATCAAGCTGGCGCGCGAGAACAACAACGTGCGCCGCGTGCTGGTCGGCAACGAGGCGATCCTGCGCACCGACATCACGGTCCCGCAGGCGATCGAGCTGGTCAAGCGCGTCAAGAAGAAGGTCAACGTCCCGGTCTCCATCGCCGAGCCGTGGCACGTCTGGCTGCAGCACCCCGAGCTGGCCGAGGCGGTGGACTTCCTGGCCATCCACCTGCTGCCGTACTGGGAAGGCGTGCCGATCGACGAGGCCGTCAACTACGCCATGTTCCGGTACAACGAGCTGAAGACCAAGTACCCGAACAAGCACATCCTCATCTCGGAAATCGGCTGGCCGGCCGACGGCCCGTGGCGCCGCGGCGCCGAGGCGTCCCAGGTCAACCAGGCCAAGTTCATCCGCACCTTCCTGAACGTCGCGGCGCAGAACCGGCTCGACTACTTCATCATGGAGGCGTTCGACCAGCCCTGGAAGCGCGAGATCGAAGGCACCGCCGGCACCGCCTGGGGCCTGTGGGACGCGTGGCGCGCGCCGAAGTTCCCGATGGCCGGCGAGGTGCTGGAGGTCAAGAACTGGCCGTACATGTGCGCCATGTCCATCGGCGTCGCCTTCCTGCCGCTGGTGTTCTTCCTCAGCCGGCGGCGAGACCTGAAGGTCGGCGGCCTGCTGTTCTACGGCGCGTTAATCCAGGCGGTCGGCTCGGTGCTGGTGTTCACGGTGACCGCGGCGTCCGCCGCCGGCCTCGCCACCACCACCGAGATCGCCTGGGGCGTCCTGATCTTCTGCCAGCTCGTGCTGCTCTGCGTCATGCTGATCGACGGGCTGGAGCTGACCGAGGTGGTGTGGCAGGAGAGCTTCCGCCGCAAGTTCCACCCCTGCTCCGCCGCCCCGCTGCCGACCGCGCCCAAGGTCTCGATCCACGTGCCGTGCTACAACGAGCCGCCGCACATGGTGATCCAGACCCTCGACGCGCTGGCCCGCCTCGACTACCCGAACTTCGAGGTGCTGCTGCTCGACAACAACACCAAGGATCCCGAGGTGTGGAAGCCGGTCGAGCAGTACTGCCGCCAGCTCGGCCCCCGCTTCCGCTTCTTCCACCTGGACAACTGGCCGGGCTTCAAGGCCGGCGCCCTGAACTTCGGCCTGACGGTGACGGCCGAGGACGCGCAGCACATCGCCGTCATCGACAGCGACTACCAGGTGCACCCGGACTGGCTGAAGGCGACGATCCCGCACTTCGACCGGCCGGAGGTCGGCTTCGTGCAGTCGCCGCAGGACTACCGGGACTGGGACCAGGACCTGTTCCAGCGGATGATCAACTGGGAGTACGCCGGCTTCTTCCACATCGGCATGATCCAGCGCAACGAGCGCAACGCGATCATCCAGCACGGCACCATGACCATCATCCGCAAGACCGCGCTGGAAGGCACCGGCCGCTGGGGCGAGTGGTGCATCACCGAGGACGCCGACCTCGGCCTGCGCCTGTTCGAGCACGGCTACGAAGCCGTCTACATGCCGGAGAGCTTCGGCAAGGGCCTCGTGCCCGACAGCTTCTCGGCCTACAAGACGCAGCGCTTCCGCTGGGCCTATGGCGCGGTGCAGATCCTCAAGCACCACTGGCGCGAACTGGGCCCTAGCGGCAAGCGGCTGAGCGCCGGGCAGAAGTACCACTTCATCACCGGCTGGCTGCCGTGGTTCGCCGACGCCGCGCACATGATCTTCGGCATCGCCGGCATCATCTGGTCGCTGGGCCTGCTGCTGTTCCCGAAGTACTTCGAGTTCCCGCCCAACGCCTTCATGATCCCGACGCTCAGCGTCTTCGCCTTCAAGGTCGCGGCGTCGCTGTGGCTGTACGAGGCGCGGGTGAAGTGCGGCTTCTGGGACAAGGTGGGAGCGGCGGTCGCCGGCATGGCGCTGACGCACACCGTGGGCCGCGCCATGTGGCTGGGCATGTTCACCTCCGGCCGGCCGTTCGTCCGCACGCCCAAGTGCGAGGACAAGCCGGCGCTGATGGCCGTCTTCCTGATGGCGCAGGAGGAGATCGCGCTGCTGGTGGCGCTGTGGGGGGCGGCGCTGGCCATCGTGCTGGTGTTCGGCCACGAGAACCGCGACGCCTTCATGTGGTCGGGCCTGCTGGTGGTGCAGTCGCTGCCCTATCTGGCGGCGCTGATCACCTCCCTGATCAACGTCTTCCGGGAGTTCCACTTCGGCCACCGCCGGCCGCAGCCGGTGCCGGTCGAGGCGGCACACTGAGGACGAGGTCCGGTTCGTGATGGGAACGGGCTCCGCGCTGCGGGGCCCGTTTTCGTTTGGGGGCTTATGACGAGAAGCCGCGCCCTCCCCACCCCCGCCCACCTTGACTCCGCCACCCAGGAGCGTAGCCTTTGCGTGAGCGGTCAAATCGACCGCCGCTGAAGGGCGTGCCCACAATGGGCGATGGATCGGTCGGCTCCTCGAACCACTTCGTGCGCCCCACCGGCGTGGTGGAGCGGGCGGAGTCCGTTACCGACCGCCGCCCCCGGCGCGAACAGCAGCGTCAGCAGCAGCAGGACGCCTCCGACCGCCGCCGCAAGGAACCGCCGAACCCGCGCCGCCGCCGCGTCTACGACCTGCTGTTCGACGAGGTCGACCGGCTCGACAGCCTGAGCGAGCAGCAGCGGGCGCGCGTCAAGGAGAACATCCGCAACCACGTCGTCGGCGCGGTCCCGCCCGTCGAACCGCCGGCGGCCCCGCCGCCCGCCCCGGACGAGCCCGCACCGCCGGGCCCCGACGCCGGACACGACGAGACGCACGCGGCCGAACGGCTGCTGTCCGACCCGCAGGCCGAGGTGCCGGTCGACCACGACCGCATCGTCAACGTCGCCGCCCCGGTGCACCCGCACCTGCCGCTGACCGAGGCCGAGGAGAATCGCCTCCTCGCCGAACAGCTGCGCCTCTGCCTGGCCCAGCACACCGAACGGGCGCGCAAGCTGGCGGTGTACCTGCACGTGCTGCTCAGCATGCACCACGGCGTCCGGCCCACCCTGGTTCTGGACGTCTGACAGCCGACCGGGCGCCGCTGCGCGTCCTACCTCCGATGCGTGCCCCCGATGCGCTCCCGCGTGCGGCACACTCTTGGGCAAACGACAATAGGATGCGCGGCCCATCACCCGACGGGGCCGCCGTCCCGCGAGGAGGTTCGTCCATGCCCGCCAAGCCGCTCGCCGCCGCGCCCGGACCCAGCGTCGCGCCGGTCGCCGCCGATCTCCCGCCGCCCGCCGAGGGCACACCCGACGCGCTGCGCCTCTGGCTGTCCACCCGCTTCCACAAAGCCCGCCAGCGCACGGCGGAACTGGTCGCCCCGCTGGGCGTCGAAGACCTGATGGTCCAGTCACTGCCCGACGGCGCGCCGGCCAAATGGCATCTGGCGCACACCACGTGGTTCTTCGAGAGCACGGTCCTGGAGCCCTGCGCCTCCGGCTACCGCACCTTCGACCCGGTCTTCCACCAGCTGTTCACCGCGCTCGACGACCGGTTCGGCCAGCACCTGCCCGCCCCCGTGCTGCGCCTGCTGTCGCGCCCCACAGCGGCCGAGGTCATGCGCTACCGCGACCACGTCAACGGCGCCGTGCTGCACCTCATCGACCAGATTCCGGAGGAGCGGCTTGAGGACATCTCCGAGCGCGTCCAGCTCGGCATCGTGCACGAGCGGCGGCACCAGGAGCGCCTGCTCTCCGACGTCAAGCACGCGTTCTGGAGCAACCCGCTGCGCCCGACCTACGAACCGCCGGCCACCCTGCCCCCGTCGCCGCCGCTGGAGCAGACCTGGGTCGGCCACGCGGGCGGCGTGGTGGAGGTCGGCCGCGACGACCCCTCCCCCGGCTTCGACCACGAACGGCCGCGGCACGCCGTGATGCTGCGCCCGTTCGCGCTGGCCGGCCGGCCGGTGACCTGCGGCGAATACCTCGAATTCATGCAGGACGGCGGCTACGCCAAGCCGACCTGCTGGCTGGGCGACGGCTGGGAGGCCGCGCGCGCCGAGGATTGGCAGTCGCCGCTGTACTGGGAATGGCGCGAGGGCGGCTGGCAGGTCTTCACGCTGTACGGCATGCGCCCGCTCGACCCGCACGAGCCGGTCTGCCACGTCAGCTGGTACGAAGCCGACGCCTACGCCCGCTGGGCGGGCAAGCGCCTGCCCGACGAGTCCGAGTGGGAGGCCGTGGCGGCCTGCAAGGAGTGCATCGGCAACCTGCTGGGCACCGGCCACCGCCACCCGCGCCCTGGCGTCTGCCGCGGCACCGAAGGTCCCTGGCAGCTGTTCGGCGATGTCTGGGAATGGACGCGCAGCGCCTTCATGCCCTACCCGGGCTACACCCCGGTGGAGAGCGACGGAGCGCAAAGCGGCCGGTTCATGGCCAACCGCATGGTGGTGCGCGGCGGCAGCTGCGTGACGCCGTTCGACTACGCCACGCCGACCACCCGCCACTTCCTGCGTCCGACCACCCGCACCGCCTTCACCGGCATCCGGCTGGCCGAGGACGCGTAGCCGTCAGTCTCCGCGCCGTGCCGCTTCGCGCGCCGCTCCCGCCAGCCGGCGGGAGCAGGTGGCGAAATGCCCGAGGTCGCAGGCCGGCTTCCGGCAATCGAACTCGCACACGACGATCGATGCGGGAACCTCGGCGACGAGGCGCGCCGTCAGCCTTTGCCAGAATGCCCGGACCATGTGCCCACCCTGTGCCAGAGCCGCCGCTTACGGCGATCAGCATAGAATGGTATGCAACGCGCGCACTTGATCGCTGTCAAGATTTGTCACAACCGGACGCATCTCGCCGCATGGTGCCGGGCAACGGCCGTCAGGTCCTGCGGAACAGGAACTCGCGGCCGACCTTGACGCGCCGTTCGCCGTCGTACTCGATGATGTCGGCGGTGGCGTAGGTCTCGGCCCAGCGCTCGGGCAGGTAGCTGCCGGTGCCGATAATGTCCACCGGGGCGTTCGCCTCGGCCATGACGCGGCACTTGGCCGGGCCGAAGCCGGAGGACGCGACGATCTTCACCGCCGGGAAGCCGGCTTCGTCCAGCTTCTCGCGCACGTAATGGATCGCCGCCGCCGACACGCCGGTGCCGATCAGGTAGCGCAGCTGCGTCTCATCGCGGTAGCCGCGCACGGCGTGCGGCGCGTGGCGCTCCAGCACCGCGTAGGAGCCGGGCGGGTCCAGCCCCTCGACGAAGCGGCCGCCCGGCGTGTCGAGGCGCACCGACAGCTTGCCGGCCGCCGCCAGCTTGGGGAAGCGGCGGCAGACCTCCAGCCCGTCGGAGATCTCGCGGCCGAAGTAGTCGACCAGCACGGTCAGCGGCAGATCGGGGAAGGTCTCGTGGAACATCTCGGCGGCGCGCAACGTCGAGCCGGCGTAGCCGATCAGCGCGTGCGGCATGGTGCCCATGCCGCGCTCCTGGCCGAAATAGTGCGCGGTGGCGTCGGTGGCGTTGCCGATGAAGCCCTTGGCACCGACCTTGCGCCGCGCCCGGTCGGAGCCGACGGAGGCGGCGTAGGCCATGATCTCCGCCATTTCGGTGCCGGCGCAGTGGCGGGCGTCCATGGCCAGGAAGGCAACCTTCGGCAGGTCGGCGCACATGGTGAAGGCGTTGTAGGCGGCGACGCAGGCCGGCCCCAGCTTCATCAGCAGGATCGTTTCCAGATCGACCAGATGATAGAAGGAGCCGGTGATGTACATCATCGGCTCGCCGGCGCCGACCCACTTGCCCTCGGGATAGTTGAGCTGGACATCGACCTCGGTGCCGCGCTCGCGGCACACGCCCTGCAGCCACTCGACGGCGAGGCGCGGGGCGCAGATCACCGGGCGGCGCATGAACACGGCGTAGGTGACGCGCTTGTCGCCGAACTTGCCGGCGGCTTCCTTGGTGCGCCGGAAATAGGTGTCGGTCCAGTCGCTCACCGCCGCGGCGCAGGGATGCGTGGGAACACCCTTCCGCATGGTCTCGTCCATCGCTTGCCCTTCCCTCACTCGAACAGCCCGCGGCGCCCTTCGTCGCCGTTCGCGCGCACTGTAGGGGGGAATCCGCAAAAGGAAAAGGCGCGCGACCCGCATGGGGCGCGCGCCTTTTTGTCCTGTGGGACGCCTACTGCGCGGCGGCCGACGCGGCGCGGCGCTCCGCCTCGCGCTCGACGCGGGCGCGCTTCAGCTCCTCGGCCAGCAGGAAGGCCAGTTCCAGCGACTGGCTGGCGTTCAGGCGCGGGTCGCAGGCGGTGTGGTAGCGCTGCGCCAGCTTGTGGTCGGTGATCGCCTGCGCGCCGCCGGTGCACTCGGTGACGTCCTGGCCGGTCAGCTCGAAGTGCACGCCGCCGGCGTGCGTCCCCTCGGCCTGGTGCACGGCGAAGAACGCCTTGGCCTCGCCCAGCACCTTGTCGAACGGACGGGTCTTGTAGCCGCTGGACGACTTGATGGTGTTGCCGTGCATGGGGTCGCACGACCACACCACCTTGCGGCCCTCGCGCGTCACCTTGCGCAGCAGCGGCGGGAACTTCTCGGCGACCTTGTCGGCGCCCATGCGCACGATCAGCGTCAGGCGCCCGGCCTCGTTGGCCGGGTTCAGGACGTCGATCAGGCGGATCAGTTCGTCCGGGTCGGTGGTCGGGCCGCACTTCAGGCCGATCGGGTTCTTGACGCCGCGCAGGAACTCGACGTGCGCGCCGTCGAGCTGGCGGGTGCGGTCGCCGATCCACAGCATGTGGGCGGAAACGTCGTACCAGTCGCCCGACGTGCTGTCGACACGGGTCAGCGCCTGCTCGAACGGCAGCAGCAGCGCCTCGTGGCTGGTGAAGAAATCGGTCTCGCGGATCTGCGGCGTCGTCTCGGCGGTGATGCCGCAGGCGGCCATGAAGGCCAGCGCCTCGTCGAGCCGCTGCGCCAGGTCGTGCATGCGCTCGCCGGCCGGGGAGCGCTCGACGAAGCCCAGCGTCCACTGGTGCACCTTGTGCAGGTCGGCGTAGCCGCCCTGGGCGAAGGCGCGCAGCAGGTTGAGCGTGCTGGCGGCCTGGGTGTAGGCCTGCATCATGCGCTCGGGATCGGGCACGCGGGCGTCGGCGGTGAAGTCGAAGCCGTTGATGATGTCGCCACGGTAGCTGGGCAGCTCGACGCCGTCGATCGTCTCCATGTCGGCGGAACGCGGCTTGGCGAACTGGCCGGCCATGCGGCCGACCTTCACCACCGGGATGGCCGCGCCGAAGGTCAGCACGATGGCCATCTGCAGCAGCACGCGGAAGGTGTCGCGGATGTTGTTGGGGTGGAACTCGGCGAAGCTCTCGGCGCAGTCGCCGCCCTGCAGCAGGAACGCCTGCCCGTCGACCGCCGCGGCCAGCGCCGACTTCAGCCGCCGCGCCTCGCCGGCGAAGACCAGCGGCGGATAGGCGGAGAGGCGCTCGACGACCGCATCGACCTTGGTCGGGTCGGGATAGGCCGGCAGTTGCTTGACCGGCTTGCTCTTCCAGCTGTCGGGGGTCCAACGCTCAACCATGACGTCCGCTCTTTCCGCTCGAAACTCGCCCGGGGTATTAGGCCGGTCACCGGCCGTGGGGATCAACCCTATACGTCCTGGGACGGATTTTTTCCACCCCTTCCCCGAGTCGAGGGGGACACGGCAACGACATTTCTTTGCCGTCACCGACGGGGCCATCGTACCGGTGCGGCGGCCGAACCGCCGTTTGGAGAGGACGAAGCCCGCGCCACCATCGTGGTTCTCGCCCGCGTGGAAGGTGTCACCAATTAGATTTAAATGCCCGTGGCGTCAAAAATTGATAAGCAGCCGCCATCCCGGCATCGAAGATCAGAAAATCCTCAGGCACGGATTGTTGGGCGCGCCGCTCGACGGGGAAGGCTGGACTCCGCACCGCACCCTCGATACCGTTACCGTGATTCGCCTTTATCGGCGTCATCATTGCATACGTTTGATGAGCATCAGCCTCATGCGACCTGCCGTTGAAAAGAAAGCGCAATGCAAAATTTGCGGCGCCGACGCAACTCTCTTTGGCGTTACGGACTTCTCGAAAAGCTGCCTTGAGATCCACGGCCCGCAGAAGACCGATATTTACGGAGTGCCGGTGTATTACCGGAGGTGCGAATCCTGTGGCTTTCTCTACACCGAATTCTGCGATGACTGGTCGCAGCATGCCTTTTCAAAATATATTTACAACGACGAGTACGTAAAAGTAGATCCTGATTATATCGAGGCACGCCCACATTCTTACGCCAACATGCTGTCTTCGTTGTTTGAGAGCAGCATGGCGGAGTTGTCCATCTTGGATTACGGGGGCGGAAATGGACTGACAGCCCGCCTGTTGTCCGAAAAGGGATTTCAAGCCGCGTCTTACGATCCCATAGCGGACAAGGACAAGAAGCGCCCGGATGCGACCTTCAACCTCGTGACCTGCTTCGAGGTTCTGGAGCACACGCACGATCCCTTGGATACGGCTAAGCAGCTTGCGAACTTCGTTCAAGATGATGGAATAATCCTGTTTTCCACCTTACTTGTTCCCAACGAGATTGACGCGCTCGGCGTCAATTGGTGGTATCTGGCACCGCGCAATGGTCATATTTCCTTATACAGCAAGGAAGCACTCGGCCATTTATGGAATCAGGTCGGCCTTAATTACTTTTCGATCAATTCGGGATACCATATGGCATACAGGGAAGCGCCCGCCTTTGCGCGTCACCTCTTCGTTAATGCTTCGGCCGCGTGATAGTGAGGAGCCCGATCCAAACGGGCCATGAGCTGTGCAGAACGGTACGACCCCATACCGAAGCGGCAGTCGAAGAGGCGTTTCCGGTCCCCCGCTGTCGAGTTGGGCATTTGACCGACCCATACTTGTTTGACGCCCATTTTAGGACGTCCGGCCCGCCCCCGATCGGGCGCTGCGGAATCGACCTCGTTCTGCACAAGCCCCAACCTCCGGCACGGGCCCTGACGGAATAGCGGACCGGGCCGAAAAACCACCCTCGCCGCCGCACGCCCGCCCGCCTATAAACAGGCATCGTCCTGCGCTGCGAGGGATCCGCACCGGTGAAAGCGTCGTCCTGGGGCCAAGCCGCCGCCGTCTATCTCGACCGCCGGATCATCGCCATCCTGTTCCTGGGATTCTCCGAGGGGCTGCCGCTGGCGCTGACCGGGTCCACGCTGTCGGTGTGGCTGCGCGAGGGCGGCATCAGCAAGACCGCCATCGGGCTGTTCGCGCTGGTCACCATGCCCTACGCGCTGAAGTTCGTCTGGGCGCCGCTCATCGACCGGCTGCACCTGCCCGTCATCACGCGCGTCTTCGGGCGGCGGCGCGGCTGGGCGCTGGTGAGCCAGGCGGCGCTGATGCTGGCGCTGGTCGGTCTCGGCTCGACCGACCCGGTGAAGGACCTGTGGTGGACGGCGATGCTGGCGGTGGTGGTCGCCTTCTGCTCGGCCAGCCAGGACATCGTCATCGACGCCTACCGCGTCGAGAGCCTCAACGAGGACCAGCAGGGCGCGGGCGCCGCGACGCTGGTGCTGGGCTACCGGTTCGGCATGCTGGCGGCGGGCGCGGGCGCGCTGTACGTGGCGGAGTTCTTCGGCTGGCACGTCGCCTACTACACCATGGCGGCGCTGGTGACGGTGGGGATGATCACCATCCTGCTGAACCGCGAGCCGAAGGTCGCGGTCTCGGCGGCCTCGGAGGCGCGCGAGCGGCACGTCGCCGACTGGCTGGCCGCCCGGCCGCACCTGACCGGCCGGCGGGCCGAGCTGCTGGCGTGGCTGTACGGCGCGGTGGTGGCGCCGTTCGCGCAGTTCATGACGCGCCGCGCCTGGATCGCCATCCTGCTGTTCATCGCCTGCTACAAGCTGGGCGACGTGCTGGCCGGCGTGATGGCGGCGCCCTTCTACGTCGACCTGGGCTTCGAGAAGACGGAGATCGCCAACGTCACCAAGGTGTTCGGCCTGTGGGCGACGATCATCGGCGGGCTGATCGGCGGCGTGGTGGTCAGCCGCGTTGGCGTGCTGCGCGGACTGCTGATCGGCGGCGTCATGCAGATGGTGTCGAACCTGGGCTTCGTGCTGCTGGCCAAGGCCGGCCACGACGTCGGCGCGCTGGCCGCCGCGGTGGCGGTGGAAAACCTCTGCGGCGGCATCGCCACCGCCGCCTTCGTGGCCTATCTGTCCAGCCTGTGCGACGCCGCCTACACGGCGACGCAGTACGCGCTGCTGTCCAGCTTCTACAAGCTGGGCGGCGATCTCTTCGGATCGTTCTCCGGCGTGCTGGCCGACCGCATGGACTGGGTCAGCTTCTTCCTGCTGTCGATGGCCGGGGCGCTGCCGGGGTTGCTGATCCTGCTGTGGCTGATGGGACGGACGCGTGGCGAAGTGGTCGCGGAGCCGGCGCCGGCCGGCTCCGCGGAGTAGGCCTCAGCCTTTCGTCGTCACCTTCTTCGTCTTCCCCGCCCCCGGCCCGGCGCCCAGGTCGGCACCCGTCACCGGATCGAGGTCGGTGCGCGACTTGGTGCGCATGGCGGCCTGCTCGATGGCCTTCATCTCCTCGGCCGCGAGGCGCACCGTCGGGTTGCCATCGCCGCCGTTGACCGGCTTCTGGTTCGCCTTGACCTCGACGAACTCCCACTGGTCGCCCTGGTTCCACGGGCCGCGCGCGTCACCGGGGCCGGTGCTCATGTTGTAGTACTTGTCGGTGTAGTCCGGGTTGCCCGGCAGCTTGCCCGGCGGGAAGTTGTTCTCGATGGAGTACAGCGCCTTCTCGAACATCTTCTGGTGCGCGACCTCGCGCGTCATCAGGAAGGTCAGCGCGTCCTTGACGCCGGGGTCGTTGGTGATGTTGATCAGCCGCTCGTAGATGATCTTGGCGCGCGATTCCGCCGCGATGTTGGAGCGCAGGTCGGCCGTCGGCTCGCCGATGGAATCGATGTAGCCGCCGGTCCACAGCTGCCCCGCCGAGTTCACCAGCGCCGGCCCGCCGCCGTAGAGGAGCTGCAGCGTGTGGCTGCCGCTGCCCTGGGTGATGTTGGCGTAGAGGTCGGCGGTCGCCTCCGCCCCCTCGGCCAGCTTGCCCTTGGCGCCCTTGGTCAGCATGGCGACGATGGAGCCGATCACCTCCAGGTGGCTCAGCTCCTCCGTGGCGATGTCGATCAGCATGTCCTTGCGGCCGGGGTCCTCGTCGGCGATGCCCTGCGTGAAGTAGCGCATGGCCGCCGCCAGTTCGCCCTGCGGACCGCCGAACTGCTCCAGCATCAGGCTGGCGAGCTTCGGGTCGGGCTCGGAAACGCGCACCGTGTACATCAGGTTCTTGTTGTGCATGAACATGCCGGGGGATCCTTTCTCCGCGCTGGATGAGAGGTCCCCCGACAACACAGGTCTGTTTAGAAACGTTCCAAGCTATACCCGTCGGGCATACCCACAATTTTTTGGCTTATAATTTCGCCGGCTCCGCCACCTTCTCGCGCATCAATACGAACTCCTCGGCGGTGGAGGGGTGCAGCGCGATGGTGCGGTCGAAGTCGGCCTTGGTGGCGCCCATGTTCAGCGCAATGGCGAGGCCCTGGACGATCTCCGGCGCGTCCATGCCCATCATGTGGCAGCCCAGCACGCGCTGCGAGTCCCCGTCCACCACCAGCTTCATCAGCACCCGCTCGTCGCGGCCGGACAGCGTGTGCTTCATCGGCCGGAAGCCGGTGCGGTAGATGTCCACCTTCGGGTACTTCGCCCGCGCCTCCGCCTCGGTCAGCCCGACAGTGCCGAGCGGTGGGAGCGAGAAGACGCCGGTCGCCACGTTGTCGTAGCCGATGCGCATCGGGTTGTCGTTGTAGAGCGTCTCGGCCAGCGCGCGGCCCTCGGCGATGGCGATGGGAGTCAGCGCCATGCGGTCGGTCACGTCGCCGACGGCGTAGATGTTGTCCACGCTGGTGCGCGACCATGCGTCCACCTTGACCGCCCCGCCCTCGTCGAGCGCGACGCCGATCTCCTCCAGGCCGAGGCCCTTGGTGTTCGGCCGCCGGCCGGTCGCCGCCATGATCAGGCCGGCCGAATGCTCGCGGCCCAGGTGGTCGGTCAGCGTCCAGCCGCCCGGCCCTTCCGCCACCTTCACCGGCTTGGTGCGGGCGATGATCTCGATGCCGCGCTTGCGCATCTCCTGCGCCAGCGCCACGCGGATGTCGTCGTCGAAGCCGTTCAGCAGTTCCTCGCCGCGGATCATCAGCGTGACCTGGGCGCCGAGGCCGCGGAAGATGCTGGCGAACTCCACCGCGATGTAGCCGCCGCCGAGGATCAGCACGGAGTGCGGCAGCTGCTCCAGATGCAGCGCCTCGTTGGAGGTGGCGGCGTGCTCGATGCCCGGAATGTCGGGCAGCGACGGCCAGCCGCCGGTGGCGATCAGGATGGTCCTGGCGCGGTGACGCTGCCCGGCGACCTCCACGGTGTGGCGGTCGATCAGCCGGCCGTGGCCCTCGAACAGTTTCACGCCCGAGCCCTCCAGCATCTTGATGTAGATGCCGTTCAGCCGGTCGATCTCCTTGTCCTTGTTGGCGATCAGCGTCGGCCAGTCGAAGGCGGGCACGTGGCTGTCCCAGCCATAGCCGCAGGCGTCGGCGAAGGCGTCGCGGAACTGGCTGGCGTAGACCAGCAGCTTCTTCGGCACGCAGCCGCGGATCACGCAGGTGCCGCCGACCCGGCTGCCCTCGCAGATCGCCACGCGGGCGCCATAGGACGCCGCACGCCGGCTGGCCGCCACGCCGCCGGACCCGGCCCCGATCACGAACAGGTCAAAATCGAACTCCGCCACGCCGGTCTCCTTGCCTTCTCATTCTTGGCAGGGATGGTGGTGCTTTGCGGCCCGGCTGTCGAGGGGGGATGCGGCGAAGGGCCGCCCCGTCAAAGGCGCATGGGCCCTTTTCGCACATTGCCTTGTGCAGTGTGCTGTCGGGGTGAGCGAGGGCGGGCGGCTTCGGTTCAGCGCATCACGAGCTTCTGCAGCAGCACCTGCCGCACCCGCATCGGGCGCAGCTCGCGGTCGGCGGTGGCGCTGACCACGTCCTTGACGCGCTGGGTGCCGGCCGGCCCGGCCAGATCGCCGGGCTCCACCTCGATCAGGCGGGCGTTCAGCGCGTTGGCGATGCGGGTGACGTGCGCGGCGAGCTGCGCCTTCTCCATGCCCTGCGGCAGTTCCAGCACGACGTCGAGATCGACCTGCCGGGTGCGTTCCCCGTCGGACAGCGCGAACTCCAGCGACGGCAGCGGGGCGAAGACCGGGCCGCCCGGGGTCTTGCCGGCCTGCGCGGACTTGATGCCGAACAGCGCGGCCCCGCCAACCCCGGTGATCGCCAGTCCGACCATCAGCGCGGCCAGCACCAGCATGCCGCGGCGAAGCGAACGCTCCGACGTGGCGGCTTCGGTCGCCGATTTCCTGGTGATGGCCATACTCTTTCCTCCGAGGTCACGGATTTGACCTTAGGGAGGCCTGACGCAATCGTCAAATACAGGTATTTTAGAGTGTTGGATGCTATTTACCTTTGCAAAGCACTGCCGTTTTACTTTGCAATGGAAACGGTTCGAATTTCGTAGCGGATTTTAGAAAAATGCCGACCGCCCTCAGCGGATGACCATGCTCTCCAGCAGCACGTCGCGCACCTTGATGGAGCGAACCTCGCGGTCGACGACCGAGGTGATGGTGTTCTTCATCAGCCGGGCGCCGTCGGCGCCGGCGAGGCGCTCCGGCTCGACCTCGCGCATGCGGTCGCTCAGGCGGTCGGCGATGCGCGCGGCGTAGGGATCGGTGATCTTGGGATCGACCTGGGGGTCCAGCTCGAGGCGGACGCGCAGGTCCATGGTGCGGTTTCCGCCGCCCAGCGCCACCGACATCTCCGGCAGCACCGCGTAGTTCTTCTTGGCGCCCATCCGGGCGACCACGTCGCGCTCATCGACGCGGGAGGAGGATCGGTTCACCACAGCCACGCCGACGCCGCCCATCAGCGCCAGCAGGATCAGCAGCGCCGTGACGATGATCGGGAAGCTGAGCGCGATGGCTTCGCCGTTGCTCCGCCGAAATACGATCCGCACACCGCCCCGCCTGCCCCGCGTGGAGCCTGATATCCCAACAGGGTCACTATGGGCCGAATCGGGGGATGGGTCAAACGCTGCCGTCGCCATATTCCGCCTGGTGGACTCGGGCATCGCGGGGCGGCCGAACGGCCGGCGGCACGGACGCACCCGCACCGCCGGCCATCGGACCGCCCGCTATCCGCCGACCACCATGTGCGTGAACGGAGGAACGTAGGCCTGCAGCATCACCAGCCCGCCGACCAGACAGGCCAGCACGATGGAATGCCAGAACACGTACTTCAGGATCTCACCTTCATGCCCGAACCAGCCGGTGGCGGTCGAGGCGACGACGATGGACTGCGCGTCGATCATCTTGCCCATCACGCCGCCCGAGGAGTTGGTGGCCGCCATCAGCACCGGCGACAGCCCCAGCTGTTCCGCGGTGATCTTCTGCAGGCCGCCGAACAGCACGTTGGACGCCGTGTCCGACCCGGTCAGCGCCACGCCCAGCCAGCCCAGCAGCGCCGAGAAGAACGGGAACAGTACGCCGGTGCCGGCGAACGCCAGACCCAGCGTAGCGTCCACGCCCGAGTAGCGGGTCAGCGTGCCCAGCGCCAGCATCGCCGCGATGGTGATCAGCGAATAGCGCACCACCCACAGCGTCTCGCCGTAGGCGCGGATCAGGCGCCCAGGCCCATAGCCCATGACGAAGCCGCTGACCACCGCCGCCAGGAAGATGCCGGTGCCGGTCATGCTGAGGAAGTTGAAGTTGAAGACCGCCGCCTCGGGCAACGGCTTGGCGACCACCGGGGGCACCTTCTGCACCATGTTGTGCAGGCCTTCGATGGGGAACTTCGGGAAGAACAGCGGATTGACGATGTCCTTGAAGGTCTGCGTGCCCCAGACGAAGACGAACACGCACAGGATGATCCACGGCACCCAGGCGCGGATCACCTCGCCGCTGTCGTGGCGCTGGAACCGCGGCGGCGTGGCCGCGGCGCCGACCGAGGACGGACGGGCATCCGGGGCGCTGATGTCGTGGTGGCGCAGGGCCGGGCTGGTCCAGACGGTGCCGGGCTTCCACACCTTGAGGAAGGCGACGAGGCAGCCCATCGACACCAGGGCCGCCACCACGTCCACCAGCCACGGGCCGTGGTAGTTGGACACCAGGAACTGCGGCACCGCGAAGGACACGCCGCAGACCAGGATCGCCGGCCAGATCTGCATCATGCCGCGCCAGCCGGCGAACGCGGAGATCAGCCAGAACGGCACCAGCAGCGAGAAGAACGGCAGCTGCCGGCCCGCCATGGCGCCGAGCTGGAAGGCGTCCAGCCCGGTCACCGCCGCCAGCGTGACGATGGGCGTGCCGAGCGCGCCGTAGGCCACCGGCGCCGTGTTGGCGATCAGCGACAGGCCGGACGCCGCCAGCGGCGAGAAGCCCAGGCCCATCAGGATGGCGCCGGTCACCGCCACCGGCGTGCCGAACCCGGCCGCCCCCTCGAAGAAGGCGCCGAAGGCGAAGGCCACCAGCAGCAGCTGCAGCCGCCGGTCCGGCGTGATGCCGGCGATCGAGTCCTGCAGCACCTTGAACGACCCGTTCTCCACCGTCAGGCGGTACAGGAAGATGACGTTGAGGATGATCCAGCCGATCGGGAACAGGCCGGTCAGCGCGCCGAGGAACGACGCCTCGAAGGCCATGCTGGCCGGCATGGTGAACACGAGGATGGCGACGGTCAGCGCGACCACCAGCGTGATCAGCGCCGCGATGTGCGCCTGCATCTTCGCGAACGCGATCAGGCCCAGCAGCACCACCACCGGCGCCGCGGCGATGAGCGTGGAGAGCACGGCGCTCCCCGTGGGATTATAGACTTGGTTCCACATTCCCTACCCTCTCTTTTGTTCTTTTAACCGCGTGCATCGAGTGGTCGTACCATATTGTTCGATAAGCGAACAATCAACGATCGGTGAACGACTTGCCGCTCGGAACGCTGTCGTCACAGGACCGCGCCCGCTGCCATGATGGGGCACGGCCGGGTCTGTTCGGACCCTACGCGTGCAGGGTGCCCCTCAATTGCTGGATATCGTGATGAGCGCAGTGGAGCGGCGCAGGGCCGCGACGACGGACACCGTCCGCCGCCGGCCGCTGCAACCGGTGCCGCTGTTCGCCGCGGCGCTGGCGGGGAGCCAGGCTAAGCCGTCGCCACCGGCACGTTGTCGATCAGGCGGGCCTTGCCCATCCAGGCGGCGGCGAGCAGGCGCGCCGGGCGTTCGACACGGTCCACCGGCGCCAGCGTGTCGGCGTCGCGCAGCTCGACATAGTCGATGGAGCCGAAGCCCGCGACGGCGATGCGCGCCTTCACCGTCTCCAGCACCGGGCCGGCCGCGGCTCCCGTGGACAGCGCCTCCGCCGCCTCGGTCAGCGCCGCGTACAGCGCCGGGGCGCGGGCGCGCTCGTCGGCGCCGAGGTAGGCGTTGCGCGAGGACATGGCGAGGCCGTCCGCCTCGCGCACCGTCGGCGCGCCATCGACCCGCACGGGAATGTCGAGGTCGCGGGTAAAGCGGCGGATCACCTGGAGCTGCTGATAGTCCTTCTCGCCGAACACGGCGACGTCCGGCAGCGCCTGCAGGAACAGCTTGGTCACCACCAGCGCCACGCCACCGAACATCTGCGGACGGAAGGCGCCGCACAGCCCCTCGGCGGGACCGCCGACGGCGATGGTGGTGCAGCGGCCCTCCGCGTACATCTCGGCCACCGAGGGGGCGTAGAGCAGGTGGCAGCCGGCGGCCAGCAGCTTGGCGGCGTCGCCCGCCTCGTCGCGCGGGTAGCGCTCGAAGTCCTCGTGCGGAGCGAACTGGGTGGGGTTCACGAAGACGCTGGCGACCACCTTGTCGGCCAGCGTGCGGGCCCGTTCGACCAGGGCCATATGCCCGGGGTGCAGCGCCCCCATGGTCGGCACCAGCGCGACGGTCAGGCCCTCACGGCGCCACGCCGCGACCTGGGCCCGCAGGTCGGCCACCGTGCGCACGATGGGAAGGGTGTCCATGGCGGCCTCCTGTCGCTCCGGAAACATCGGTGCGCTCCAATAATCCGCCCGGCAGCGCTTTGTCCAGCTTAAGGCGGAGGGAGGACGGAGACCGGCGGGCGGAGGAAGGCCCCCGCCCGCGGACCGGGTGTTACTTGCCGAGCGTCAGGAAGACCATGCCGCCGATGTAGGTCATCGCGGCCAGCGACATCACCAGCACCAGCAGGTGCGGCGCGACCACGACGGAAGTGCCCAGCAGGGCGAGCACGATGACCAGGGCGACGGCGGAAAGCAGAGTGGTGCGGAGGTTTTCCATGCGACTCGGGTCCGGATCTGGGGTGAAATATGTTGGGTGCGGTTATAACGCTTGCATGCCAGAATGTCGCGCATCAATTCGACGCGGCGCGACAAATACTGTTCGCTCTGCCAGCAGTGCGCCGCGCTTATTATTTTTGGATCCGAGCGCGAACCTTTATCATCCCAAGCAGCGGAACGCGACTCCTTCCTCACCGGCTGATGTAGCCGCCCAGGATCGGAATGATCTCGCCGGTGATGTAGCTGGAGCAGACCGGCGCGGCGAGGAAGACATAGGCCGGAGCCACCTCCTCCGGCTGCGCCGGACGGCGCATCGGCGCGTGGGCGCCGAACTGGGCCACCCCCTCGGCCGGCTTGTCGGCGGGGTTGAGCGGGGTCCACACCGGCCCCGGCGCCACGGCGTTGACGCGGATGCCGCGGTCCAGCAGGTGTTCCGACAGCGACTTGGTGAAGGCGTGGATGCCGCCCTTGGTGGTCGAGTAGTCGAGCAGGTCCTTGTTGCCGGTGATCCCGGTGACCGAGCCGGTGTTGATGATCGACGCGCCGGACTTCAGGTGCGGCACCGCCGCCTTGGCCATATGGAAGTAGCCGTACAGGTTGGTCCTGATCGTCCGGTCGAAATGCTCCTCGTCCAGGTCCTCGAAGCGCGAGACGTGCTCCTGGAAGGCGGCGTTGTTGACCAGGATGTCGAGCCGGCCGAACGCGCGCACCGCCCGCTCCACCGCGTCGCGGCAGAAGGCGGCGTTGCTGACGTCGCCGGGGATCAGGATGCAGCGGCGCCCCTCCGCCTCAACGGCGCGCCTGGTCTCCTCGGCGTCGGGGTGCTCGTCGAGGTAGACGATGGCGACGTCGGCGCCCTCGCGGGCGAACAGCACCGCAACCGAGCGGCCGATGCCGGAATCGCCGCCGGTGATGATCGCCGCCATCCCCTGCAGCTTCTCCGAGCCCTTGTACTGCGGCGCCGTGTACTGCGGCCGCGGGTCGAGGTCGGATTCCAGGCCGGGCTTCTTGAGGTGCTGCTTGGGCAGCGGCGGCGCGGGATGCGCGCGCGCGCCGGCCTGCACCGCCTCCTGGGAGCCGGATTGCTTCGGCTGGCGCGCGTCCTGGCCGTCGACGCGCTCCTGGATGCGGCGATGCGCGTCGGCGGTGCGGTCGGCCTCGCGGGCGTGCTTGTCGAAGGGCTTGTCGGTCATCGGGGAACCTGTGCTTGGGGTGGTCGCAACCGCCCCAAGCAACCGCCCCCCGCCGCCCGTGGTTCCTACAGCTCGAACTTGATCCCCTGCGCCAGCGGCAGCGCGTCGGAGTAGTTCACCGTCGCCGTCTGCCGGCGCATGTAGGCCTTCCAGGAGTCCGAGCCGGACTCGCGCCCGCCGCCGGTCTCCTTCTCGCCGCCGAAGGCGCCGCCGATCTCGGCGCCCGACGGGCCGATGTTGACGTTGGCGATGCCGCAGTCGGACCCGGCCGCCGACAGGAAGCGCTCGGTCTCCCGCACGTCGGTGGAGAAGATGCAGGACGACAGGCCCTGCGGCACCGCGTTCTGCAGGGCGATGGCCTCCTCCAGCGTCTCGTAGGACAGCACGTAGAGGATCGGCGCGAAGGTCTCGTGCCGGACGATGTCCGTCTGTGCCGGCATCTCGACGATGGCCGGCCGGACGTAGAAGGCCTCCGGAAAGTGGTCGGCCAGCACGCGCTCGCCGCCGCTCACCGTGCCGCCGTCGGCGCGGGCGGCGTCCAGCGCGCGCTGCATCGCCTCATGGGCGCCGGCATCGACCAGCGGACCGACCAGCGTGCCAGCCTCCAGCGGGTTGCCGATGGGAACCGAGGCGTAGGCGGCCTTGAGGCGCGGCAGCAGCCGGTCGCGCACGTCCTTGTGGACGATCAGCCGGCGCAGCGTGGTGCAGCGCTGGCCGCAGGTGCCCACCGCCGAGAACAGGATGGCGCGCACCGCCAGTTCCAGATCGGCGCTGGGCGCCACGATCATGGCGTTGTTGCCGCCCAGCTCCAGGATGGAGCGGCCGAAGCGCCCGGCGACCACCGCCGCCACCTCGCGCCCCATGCGGGTCGAGCCGGTGGCCGAGACGATGGGCAGGTCCGGACTGGCGACCAGCGCCTCGCCGAGATCGCGCCCGCCGATGGCGACCTGCAGCAAGTGCGCCGGCGCGTCGCCGAAGCGGGCTACCGCACGCTCGAAGATCGTCCGGCAGGCGAGCGCGGTCAGCGGCGTCTTCTCCGACGGCTTCCACACCACCGGGTCGCCGCACACCAGCGCCAGCGCCGCGTTCCACGCCCAGACCGCGACCGGGAAATTGAAGGCGCTGATCACCAGGCAGGGGCCCATCGGGTGCCAGGTCTCGCGCATGGCGTGGCCGGGGCGCTCCGACGCGATGGTCAGGCCGTAGAGCTGGCGCGACAGGCCGACCGCGAAGTCGCAGATGTCGATCATCTCCTGCACTTCGCCCAGGCCCTCCTGGAGGATCTTGCCGGCCTCCAGCGTCACCAGCCGGCCGAGGTCCTCCTTGGCGGCGCGCAGCTCCTCGCCGAGCAGGCGGACCAGCTCGCCGCGCTTCGGCGCCGGGACGGAGCGCCACGCGGCGAAGGCGCGCTGCGCGTTGGCCACGAGGTCGGGCACCGCCGAGACCGGCGTCTCGGCGGCGTGGCCGACGACGCTGCCGTCGACCGGCGAACGGACGGCGATGGCGGGGCCGGCGGCGTTGGGATCGAGGCCGAAGCGGGCGAGGATGTCGGCGTGGGACACGGGTGAAACTCCTGGAATGGGTCAGCGCGGCTTTCCGGCCGCGCGGATCTCGGACAGGGTGCGGTTCGGCGTCAAGGCCTCGGGATCGATCTTCACGTGCACGATCGCCGGCAGGCCGGAGGCGCGGGCGCGCTGGAAGGCGGGGCCGAAGTCCTCCGAGCGCTCCACCGTCTCGCCATGGCCGCCGTAGGCGCGGGCGAAGGCGGCGAAGTCGGGGTTGCGCAGCGCCGTGCCGGAGACGCGGCCGGGGTATTCGCGCTCCTGGTGCATGCGGATGGTGCCGTACATGCCGTTGTCGATCACCAGCACGATGACGGCGGCGCCCTCCTGCACGGCGGTGCCGAACTCCAGGCCGGTCATCTGGAAGCAGCCGTCGCCGGCGAAGCACACCACGTCGCGCTCCGGGTGCGCCAGCTTGGCCGAGATCGCCGCCGGCAGCCCGTACCCCATGGAGCCCGAGGCCGGCGCCACCTGCGTGCCGAACCGGCGGAAGCGCCAGAAGCGGTGCAGCCACGTGGCGTAGTTGCCGGCGCCGTTGGTCATGACGGCGTCGGCGGACAGGTTCTCGCGCAGCCACAGCATCACCTCGCCCATGCGCACGGCGCCGGGGGTGGTCGGCGGCACCTCGCTCCAGGCGCGGTAGTCGGCGTTGGCGGCGGTGGTGCGCTCGGCCCAGCGCGGCGCCAGGTCGGGCAGGCCCGCGGCCGCCTCCAGGAAGGCGCCGGGGGTGGCATTGACCGCGAGCGTCGGATGGTAGACGCGGCCGAGTTCCTCCGGGGCGGAGTGGACGTGCACCAACGCCGCCTTCGGCTCGGGGATGCCGAGCAGGTCGTAGCTCTGCGACGGCACCTCGGAGAAACGGCCGCCGAGCAGCAGCAGCAGGTCGGCATCGCGCACGCGGGCCGCCAGCTTCGGGTTGATGCCCAGGCCGACGTCGCCGGCGTAGCAGCGGTGCGCGTGGTCGAACAGCATCTGGCGGCGGAAGCTGACGGCCACCGGCAGCTCGAACCGCTCGGCGAAGCGGCGCAGGGCGTCCACCGCCCCGGCCGTCCAGCGCGAGCCGCCGGCCAGCACCAGCGGACGCTCGGCCTTGCCCAGCAGGGCCGCCAGTTCGGCCATCTGCGCCGACGTCGGCGCGCTGTCCACCGCGACGGCGGACGCGGCGGGCGCCACGTCGGCGGTCTCTACCAGCACGTCCTCCGGCAGCGCCAGCACCACGGGGCCGGGGCGGCCGGACATGGCGGTGTGGAAGGCGCGGCTGATCATCTCCGGCACACGCTCGGCGCTGTCGATCTCCGCCACCCACTTGGCCATGCCGCCGAACATCTGGCGGTAGTCGACCTCCTGGAAGGCGTCGCGGCCGCGCATACCGCGCTCGATCTGCCCGACCAGCATCACCAGCGGGGAGGAATCCTGCTGCGCGATGTGGATGCCGGCCGAGGCGTTGGTGGCGCCGGGGCCGCGGGTGACCATGCAGACGCCGGGACGGCCGGTCAGCTTGCCCACCGCCTCCGCCATCATCGCGGCGCCGCTCTCGTGCCGGCACACCACGGTGCGGATGGCGGAGTCGTGCAGCGCGTCGAGCACGGCGAGGTAGCTCTCGCCCGGCACGCAGAACACGCGCTCGACGCCCTGCGCCTCCAGCGCGGCGACGATCAGCTGGCCACCGGTCTTCATCCCCGAACCCCTTCAACGCCGATCATGATCTTTGCGCCGATAGTCTGCGCCCTTGCCGCCGAGGGCAAACGATTTTCCTTCGCCCGTTCATGAGCTATGGTAATGAGCCATGAGCCTGCAACGCCGCCTCCTCCCCTCCATGAGCGCGCTGACCGCCTTCGAGGCCGCGGCGCGCACCGGCAGCTTCACCGTCGCGGCGCGCGAGCTGTCGCTGACCCAGGGGGCGATCAGCCGTCAGGTCAAGGCGCTGGAGGAGCAATTGGGGTGCCCGCTGTTCGTCCGCCAGGGGCTGCGCGTGACGCTGACCCCGGCCGGCACGGCGTACGCGGAGGAGGTGCGGGGCGCCCTGCACCGCATCCGTTCGGCGTCGCTGCGGGTGATCGGGGCGCCGCGCGGCGGGGTGCTGAAGCTGGCCATCCTGCCGACCTTCGGGACGCGCTGGCTGGTGCCGCGCCTGCCCGCCTTCCAGCGGGCGAACCCGGAGATCATCATCCATTTCAGCACCAAGCTGGCGCCCTTCGACTTCAGCACCGAGGACCTGGACGCCGCCATCCACTTCGGCGAGCCGGACTGGGCGGGCGCCGTCTGCGACCGCCTGATGGACGAGGAGGTGCTGCCGGTGTGCGCCCCGGCCTTCCTGGCGGCGCACCCGGTGGCGTCGCCGGCCGACCTCGCGGCGCTGCCGCTGCTGCACACCACCACCCGGCCGGACGCCTGGGCGGAGTGGTTCTCGGCGCAGGGGATCGACGCGATCGAGGGCGCCGGCATGCATTTCGAGCAGTTCGCCACCACCGCCCAGGCCGCCGTCGCCGGGCTGGGCGTGGCGATGCTGCCGACGCTGCTGGTGGAGGCGGAACTGCGGCTGGGAGCCCTGGTGCCGGCGCTGGATCGGCCATACCGCGGCTCGCGGGCGTACCATCTGGTGCACCCGGAGGGCCGCGGCGGGTATCCGCCCTTCGCGGCGTTCCGGCGGTGGCTGCTGGCCGAGGCGCGGGCCGGCGTGAGCAGGTTAGCCCCCTCCCCACCCCTCTTCCGCGTTGCGGTGGAGGGGGCGGAGGGGCGGAGTTCCTTCTCCCTCGAAGAGGGGGAGGGTTAGGGAGGGGGATAAATTACGGCGCCTCACCCAGGAACGGCCGCACCACCGTCAGAAACTCCTCCAGCCGGTCGTGGTGCGGCCAGTGGCCGGCGCCCTCGATGGTGACCGCCCGCGCGTCCTGAAAATGCGCCAGCAGCCCCAGCGCCGCCGGATCGCCATGTGCGCTGGCGCCGCCGTGCACCAGCAGCACCGGGCAGGCGATGCGCGACCACAGCGACGCCACCTCCTCGTCGGCGAAGCGGTTGGGGGCGATCGCACGGATGTGGTGGTCGAACTTCCAGGTGTAGGTACCATCCTCACGGCGGCGGACGCCGTGCTCGGTCAGGTGGCGCGCCTGCTCGGGTGAGAGGTGGGGGTTCTCGCGCTGCATGCGCTCGACCGCCTCGTCCAGCGTGCGGTAGGCGCGCGGCTGACGGGTTTCCAGTTCGCGCAGCTGGTCCATCCAGCCGCGCATGCGCTCCTCGACAGGCTTGCGCGAGCGGGTGGTGAAGGCGGGGTCGAGCTGCCACGTGCCCTCGACCACCACCATGCGGCGCACCGCCTCGGGGAACAGGCCGGCGTACAGCAGGCTGGCGGCCCCGCCCAGGGAATGGGCGACGATGGTCACCGGCGCCAGCCCCTCCTGCCGGACCAGCCGGTCGAGGTCGTGGACGAGTTCGGCGATGCCGTAGCTGCTGCCCACCGCCCAGTCGGACTCCCCGTGGCCGCGCAGGTCGGGCGCCAGAACGTGAAAGTCGGGGCGCAACGCCTGGGCCACCCAGTCCCAGCTGCGGCCGTGGTCGCGCCCGCCGTGCACCAGCAGCAGCGGCGGGGCGTCCGGGTTTCCCCAGTCCGTGACGTGCAGGCGCAGGCGCTGCGAGGTGACGAAACGCGAAGTCGGCGCGGGTTTCCCGGTGCTCATGCGGTCGATCGGCCCTTCCCTTCCCGGAACCGGAGCAACCTTAGCAGCTCCGCGGCGCGACGCCAGCCCGCTGCGGCTTCGGGCGGGCGGCCCCGGTCAGGCAGGCGCCGCCCGTCCGTCAGCGCGTGCAGACCGCCTCGACGTTGTTGCCGTCGGGGTCGATCAGGAACGCGGCGTAGTAGGTGGGGCTGTAGTCCGTGCGCAGGCCCGGCGCCCCGTTGTCGCGCCCGCCCGCGTCCAGCCCGGCGGCGTGGAAGCGGTCCACCGCCGCGCGGTTGTCTGCGCGGAACGCCACGTGCGCCCTGGTCGCCGCCCGCGCGGGGTAGAGCCAAAGCGCCGGTTCGCCCGGCGGCCCGAAGCCGGCGCCGCTCTCGTCGCTGGACCCGATCACGTGCCCGAGCGGCTCCAGAACCGCGGTGTAGAAGCGCACGCTGACCGCGAGGTCCGTGACGTGCAGGCCGACGTGGTCGTACATGATGACCCTCCCGTGGTGGATGACGGGGTCAGCGTACGAACAGGCCGGCGAAGCGTTCTTGGAGAAAGTTGCGGTCGCCGCGCGCCGCCTGCCGGAAGCGGCGCGGCGACAGCCCGGCGGCGCGGTGGAAGGTGCGCACGAAGTTGGACAGGTCGCCGAAGCCGGCATCGTAGGCGACGTCGGTGACCGGCCGCTCGTCGGTGGCGAGCAGCCGGGCGGCGCGGCGCAGCCGGGCGCGGACGAGGTATTGGTGCGGCGTCACGCCGACCGCCGCCGCAAACAGCCGCAGGAAATGGTACGGGCTGAGCCCGGCGACCGCGGCGGCGGCGGAGAGGTCCACCGGCTCGTGCGCGTTCTCGTCCAGCCACAGCGCCGCCTCCACCGCCCGGCGGCGGTCACGCGGCGCCGGCTGCGGGACCTGCGGATCACGGCCCGACACCAGCTCGGCGAAGCGGCCGGCGAGCAGCAACCCGGCCTCCTCCAGCGACAGGGTGCCCACCCCCTCGGCGGCGGCCTGCGCCACCTCGCCCAGCACCATCAGCTCGGGCAGCGGCGGCACGCGGACGGTGCGCCACAGCTCGGCTCCGCCGCCGACCAGCGCGGCGAACTCCGGGCCGAACTGGAAGGACAGGCACTCGTCGCCGCCGTCGTGGTGGTCGTGCGTGCAGGCGTACTCGTCGCCGGGATGGCCGACGAACAGCGCCCCGGCGACCAGCTCGTACGCGTGTCGCCCTTTTCGGCACCCGAAGCTGCCGCGCCGCACGTAGGAGACCGAGAAGGTGGCGTGCGCCTCGGCGAAGGAGGGGTCGCCGGGACGCGCCTCGCAACGGTAGTCGAGGACCGACAGCAGCGGTGTCTCCAGCAACGGTGTGGCGGCCATGCGGTCCTCCCGGCGCGGGCACTGCCCCGGCGCCGTGCGCTTGCAAAGTAGGGGTAGGTCGGCCACCGTGCAACCGCCTGCAAAACACAACCGGTTCCAAGGGGAGAGAGATCATGGCGCTGACGCTCTACGCCCACCCGTTCTCGTCCTACTGCCAGAAGGTGCTGATCGCGCTGTACGAGAACGGCACGCCGTTCGAGCTGCGCCTGCTTGCCCCCGACCAGCCGGCGGCGCGGGAGTTCGCGGCGCTGTGGCCGCTGAAGCGGATGCCGGTGCTGGTGGACGACGGCCGCACGGTGGTGGAATCCAGCGTCATCGTCGAGCATCTCGGCCTGTTCCACCCCGGCCCGGTGCGCTTGCTGCCGGAGGATCCGCGCGACGCCCTGCCGGTGCGCACCATGGACCGTGTCTTCGACAACTACGTCATGACGCCCATGCAGCGGATCGTCCTCGACGCGCTGCGCGCCCCCGCCGACCGCGATCCGTTCGGCGTCGCCGAGGCGCGGGCGCAGCTGGACACCGCCTACCGCTGGCTGGACGGCGCGTTGGCAGGGCACGACTGGGCGGCCGGCGACGCCTTCAGCCTCGCCGACTGCGCGGCGGCGCCGTCGCTGTTCTACGCCGACTGGGCGCACCCGATGTCCGAGGAGTTCGCCACGCTGCGCGCCTACCGGAAACGCCTGCTGGCGCGGCCGTCCTTCGCCCGCGCGGTGGACGAGGCGCGCCCCTACCGCCAATTCTTCCCGCTCGGCGCGCCGGACCGGGACTGAGCGTCACCGCAGACCGCTCTGGCGCGCGAGGTGCTCGCGCTCCAGGGTGCGGCGGAAGCTCGACGAACAGACGTGCTGCATCAGCGCCTGCGGCGAGAAGCCCGCAAGCAGCGGGTTCGCCATGAGCTCCGCGACAAGCGCCTCCGCCACCGGCTTGAGGTGGGCGGGAAGCGTGTCGAGGGAAGTCTCGTTGTCCATATGAGCGTCCGCTCAAGAATCGTACGCCGCTCAAGCGCCACGATCATTGTGCGCCCCGTCCCATGTCCCACAATTCAACTTAGGTACGATCCAAGTCGCCGGCCGCTCGATTCAAGAAATTCGTGACTGTTGTCCGCGGTTGCCGCCGCGGCCGGGCCGGCACCGGCCCCACTCCTGAACATTGGATGTAACACCAATGTTCTCTTGCCGGCCTTCGGCGGTGAAGGATCAAAACACCGCTGACCATCGTATTACCCCTCACCTTCCAACTCACGGGGTTTCCGTCGTGATCGAGCTTGTCTTCGTCGTCTGCATGCTGTCGTCGCCGTCCGATTGCCACCAGGAACGTCCGATGTACCAGGAGCCCTACCAGAACACGCTGATGTGCATGCGCGAGGCACAGTTCGTCGCCGCCAAGTGGACCAGCGAGCATCCGGCGTGGAACATCCACCGCTGGACCTGCAGCCCGCCCCGCGCCTGAGGCGTTTGGACCTAAGCACAATTGGCAAGCGCCCGCGCGCGGTGACCTACTGTGAGGCACCGTGCCAGGGAGGCTCGCATGCTCCGTCCGGCGTTCCGGCGCCTCGTTCCGCTCGCCGTGCTGCTGGCCCTCGCGGTGCCGGCGGCGGCGGCCGAGCGCAAGTCGCTCGTGGTCCTCGACGCCGAGGTGGAGGGCGACCTGTCCGACGTCTCGCGGCGGGGCGACTGGGACGCGCGCGCGGCGCTGCTGACCCGGACGCTGAAGGACGGCTTGAACGCCGATGGCCTCTACCGGGTGCTGGACGACGCTGCGGCGGCCGACCTGCTGGCGCGGCTGCGCGCGCGGCGCGAGGTGCACGCCTGCGAGGCCTGCCTGGTCGAGGTGGCGGAGCGCCTGGGGGCCGAGCGGGTGCTGTCCGCCTGGGTGTTCCGCATGAGCGCGCTGATCCTCACCCTGCACGTGGAGATCCGCGACGGGAAGAGCGGCGACGTGCTGATCCGCAAGATCCTCGACTTCCGCGGCGACAACGACACGGCGTGGCTGCGGGCCGCCAACTACTTCGTGCGCTGGCTGCGCGAGGACGCGCCGGACCTGCGCTGATACGACGGCTACGGGAACTCCTCGGGGCGGACGGCGGGCTCGGCGCGGGCCGTCGGCAGGCCGGCGGCGGTCCAGCCGTCGGTGCCTTCGGGATACCAGCGGACGTCGGGAATGCCCCATTCGGCCAGCCGGCGCGCCGCGTTCCACGACAGCCAGCAGCGCTCCAGGCAATAGACCACCACCGGCCGGGCGCGCCCGGCGAGGAAGGCGTCGAGCGTCGAGCGGAAACGCGTCGCGCGCTCCGGCGACAGGGCCGGCAGGCCGAGGTCGGGCAGCCACAGACTGCCGGGGATGTCGTTGCGCGCCGGCGGCAGCCACAGCGCGCCCGCCGGCAGAGTCGCCGGCCGCGGCGGCGCGGGCAGCACGTCGACCAGCGCGGCGCCGTCCGCCGCGACCAGGGCCGCGAGATCGACCGTGTCGATCAGCGCGACGCCGGGCGGCGGCCCGCCGGTGTCGGCGCGGAAGTCGCGGACGCGGTAGCCGCGCTCGTCGAACAGCGGCTCCGCCGCACCGGCAACGCCCGCCAGCAGGAGGAGCAGGGCCAGGAGCGCCCGGCCGGTCATTGCGTGTGGCTCAGCTCCGCCGCCTCGTCGAGCAGCGGCACGCCGTACTCGGTCAGCAAGGCGTCGATGCGCGGCTGCAGCTTGGCGAGGACGGTGTTGAGCGTCTTCTTCCACTCGTCGTCGCCGTTGCGCACGCCGAGCGTGACGCGGAAGTCGAGGCGGGTGCCGCCGGTCTCCGCCGTCAGCGGCACCACCGTGAGCGCATCGCCATGCCGCTTGGCGAAGTAGCCGGCCACCGGCCCCCAGGCCACGGCGGCGTCGGTCTTGCCCTGCGCGACGTCGTCGATCATCTGCTGCCCCGGCGATTCCGCCCGGGTGTCGACGACGAGGTGGTACGGCTGCAGGGAGGCGAGGCGGCCGAGCGCCGCCAGCTGCGACGCTGGCGGCGTGCCGGCGATGACGCCGATCCGCTTGCCGTCGAGTTGCGGGTCGCCGAGCGTGCGCGCCGACAGGCCGGACTCCCGTCGGTAGACCAGCGCGTAGACCGAGTGGTAGTAGGGGTTGGTGTTCTGCACCAGCTCCGATGCGGTGGTCATCCCCATGATGACGTCGCAGCGCAGCGCGCCCAGCGTGTTGCGTACGAAGCCGACCGACTGCGGGTACCACGTGTAGCGCACCGGCACGCCGAGTTCGGCGGCCACCATCTCCGCCAGCTTGTTCTCGAACCCCTCGCCCGCGGTGTTGGAGAACGGCAGGCTGCTGGGATCGGCGCAGACGCGCAGCGCGGTGGTGTCGCGCACCGAGGGGCCGGCGGCCAGCGCGGGAAGCGCCGCCAGCACCACCCCGAGGACCGCGGCGATCCCCGCCGCCCGCGCTGCGCCCATGCGGCTCCCTCCCCTTGCCTTGCCGCCTAGTTCGTCTTGGCGGCGACGATCCGTTCCGGCCGGCCGCGGCCGAGCGCGCCGTCGGAACGGGCCTTCAGGTAGCTGTAGATGTCCAGGATGTAGTCCATGACGTTCGGGTCGCTGGCAAAGGCCGGCATGACGCGGATGTTGCCGCCGTTGTTGCCCTGCACGCCGCCCGCGACGATGCCCTCGAACTGGTCGCTGGAAATCCGTTTCAGGGAGTCCACCAGGCTGGGCGCGAAGGAACTGCCGAGCCCGTCCGGGCCGTGGCACGTGTGGCAGATGCTGTGATAGCGGCGGTAGCCGTTGTAGGTCTTGGGATCGACCTTGTTGCCGTCCTCGACCGTGTAGGGCTTGTCCGACGGCGGCGTGGACGCGGTCTGGGCGGACTGCCCGCTGGCCGGATACATGCCGACGAAGAGAGCCGCCGCGGCGAAACCCGCGACGGCGGCCTGCCTGAACAGAATGCGAAAGTTCATGAGCCTTGGTCCTGAAAAGGTCGTCCACGCGCGCTGCCGGGGATGCCCGGCCCCCCGTGCGGGAGGCCGGGCAGGTCACCGGGTCGCTCAGTCGAGGCTGAACACCGTCAGCACGCCGCCGAGCTGCGTGTAGCTGGAGAGCTGCTTGTAGGCACCCACCGCGCCGAGGCCGGCGGTGTCCTCCTGCAGGCCGGCCGCCATGCCGATGCCGGCCCAGCCGCCCACGCCCGACAGCACCGCGACGTACTGCTTGCCGCCGTGCACGTAGGTGTTGACGTTGCCGATGATGCCCGACGGGGTCTTGAAGCGGAACAGCTCCTTGCCCGACGAGGCATCGACCGCCTTCAGGTAGCCTTCCAGCGTGCCGTAGAACACCACGTCGCCGGCGGTGGCGAGCGCGCCGCTCCACACCGAGAACTGCTCGGGGATCGACCACTTGATCTTGCCCTCGGAGGCGTCCCAGGCGATGAAGTTGCCGAGGTTCTGGCCGCCCGGAGCCGGGTACATGCTCAGCGTCGCGCCGACGTAGGGCTGGCCGGCCGCGTAGGCGACCTTGAACGGCTCGTAGTCCATGCAGACGTGGTTGGTCGGCACGTAGAACATCTTGGTCTTCGGCGAGTAGGCCGAGGGCTGCTGGTCCTTGGAGCCGAGCGCCGCCGGGCAGATGCCCTTGGTGTTGACGTCCTCGCCCTGCTTGTGGGTCGAGTACTTGTCGACCACCTGCGGCCGGCCGGTAGCCATGTCGACGTGCGTGGCCCAGTTCACCGCCGGATCGTACTTCTCAGCGACCAGAAGGGCGCCGTTGGTGCGGTCCATGGTGTAGCCGAAGCCGTTGCGGTCGAAATGGACGAGCGCCTTCGTCGGCTTGCCCTTCACGTCGATGTCCGCGAGGATCATCTCGTTGATGCCGTCGTAGTCCCACTCGTCGTGCGGGGTCATCTGGTAGACCCACTTCGCCATGCCGGTGTCGGCGTCGCGGGCGAAGATGGTCATCGACCAGCGGTTGTCACCGGGGCGCTGCACCGGGTTCCACGTGGACGGGTTGCCGGAGCCGTAATAGATCAGGTTCAGGTCGGGATCGTAGGTGTACCAGCCCCACGTCGTGCCGCCACCGATCTTCCACTGGTCGCCCTGCCAGGTGGCGGTGCCGGAATCCTTGCCGACCGGCTTGCCGAGGTGCGTTGTCTTCTCCGGGTCCATCAGCGTGTCGCTGTCCGGGCCCATGGAGTAGCCGCGCCAGACCATCTTGCCGGTCTTGGTGTCGTAGGCGGTGAGGTGGCCGCGCACGCCGAACTCACCGCCGGAGATGCCGACGTACACCTTGTCCTTGATGACCAGCGGCGCCGCGGTCGAGGTTTCGCCCTTGGACGCGTCGCCGTTCTTGGCGGTCCAGGCGACCTTGCCGGTCTTGGCGTCGAGCGCCACCAGCGTGGTGTCGGCCTGCGACATGAACACCATGCCGTCGGCGTAGGCGAGGCCGCGGTTGACGGTGTCGCAGCACATCACCGGGATGACGCTGGAGTCCTGCTTCGGTTCGTACTTCCAGGCGATCCGGTTGCCGTTGGCGAGGTCGATGGCGAACACCGTGTTGGGGAACGGCGCGTGCACGAACATCATGTCGCCGATCACCAGCGGCCCGCCCTCGTGCCCGCGCAGCACGCCGGTGGAGAAGGACCACGCGACCTTCAGGTTCTTCACGTTGTCCTTGTTGATCTGGTTCAGCTCGCTGTAGCGCTGGCCCGAATAGTTGCCGAGCTGCATGACCCACTGGTTGGGGTCCTTCTGCATCTTCAGCAGTTCGGAATTGGCCGACGCCTGTCCGGCCGCAAGGGCCACCACGCCGACGGCGCTCGCACACAGAACCGACTTGAGGCGCATTTTCATCGTTCCCTCCCGGAAGGTGACCCGTATTGACGCGAATTTTCTAAAGGGCGACACGCCGGTCGCCGACCATGACCGCCACGCGAAGGAGCCAGCTTTTACCTGCGGGTCGCAGGACTCCGACAAATTGGCCCGCCGGTTTTCAGGCTCGCCGCCAAAACAAGCACGAGAAGAGCGCACTGGATCACTGCGCCTTGGATAATACGGCCCAGGTGGCCGTTAAGAAATTGTACCTTCGTCCAATGGTTCGCTTGCACACACTGCAATAAGGTGATTAGCGTGAAGGACCGCGCAGGGCTGCCGCGATGAGACCCCGGGCCGGAACGCAACGCTGCCGTCGGCGCGCAGCCGTCGCGCTTGTCTGCGCCCTCACGGCTGGTGGGGGGCCGGGCCGGATAGAGAAGGTCTGGGCGGAAGACGCTCCGCTGACCGTCACCGCGGTGGCCGAGGGGGTCTACGTGCACCAGGGCGTGCACGAGGAGAGCGGGCCGGACAACCTCGGCGCCATCGCCAACATCGGCTTCGTCGTCGGGCGCGACGCGGTGGCGGTGATCGACACCGGCGGCAGCGCCGCCGTCGGCCGCCGCCTGCGCGCTGCCATCGCCGCAGCCACGCCGCTTCCGGTCCGCTACGTCATCAACACGCACGTGCACCCCGACCACATCCTCGGCAACGCCGCCTTCCGCGCCGACGCGCCGGAGTTCGTCGGCCACAGGGCACTGCCCGACGCCCTGGCGCGCCGCGGGCCGCACTACCTGGAGGCGGCGCGGCGCGACCTCGGCGAGGGAGCCGCGGGCACGGAGCTGGTGCCGCCCACCGCCACCGTCGCCGACCGGCGCGACATCGACCTGGGCGGCCGGGTGCTGACGCTGCAGGCCTATCCGACGGCGCACACCGACAACGACCTGACGGTGCTCGACACCGCCACCGGCACGCTGTGGACCGGCGACCTGCTGTTCGTCGAGCGCGTGCCGGCCATCGACGGCAGCGCCCGGGGCTGGCTCGCCGCGCTGGACCGGCTGGCGGCGGTGCGCGCAGCGCGGGTCATCCCCGGCCATGGACCGGTCACGACCGACTGGCCGGGCGCGCTGGCCGACCTGCGGCGCTACCTGACGACCCTCGTCGAGGACATCCGCGCCCTGCAACGCCGGCACGCCACCATCGAGCAGGCGATGGACCAGGCCGGCGCCGCCGAGCGCGGGCGCTGGACGCTGTTCGACGCCTATCACCGGCGCAACGTCGCCGCCACCTTCACCGAACTGGAATGGGAGTGACGCCCATGCTCCGCCCGCCCCTGCCATGCCTCGCAGCCACCGCCCTCCTGACCACCCTTCTGGCCACCGCGCCGGCCATGGCCGACGATTCGCGCTGGGACTACATCCGCGAGCAGCTGTACGGCGACCGGCCGATCGCGCCGGCCGGCGACCGGCTGGTGCTGGAGACGCCGACGCGCGCCGAGGACGCGGCGATCGTCCCGGTGTCCTTCTCCGCCAGGGCGCCGCAGAGCGGCCCGGACGGCATCCGCGAGATCCGCCTGATCATCGACAACAACCCCGCCCCGTCAGCCGGCGTCTTCACCTTCCCGGCCGACGGCGCCGCACCGGCCATCGCCACGCGGATCCGCATCAACGAGTACACGCCGGTCCGCGTGGTGGCCGAGACCAACGACGGCCGGCTGCTGATGAGCGAGCGTTTCGTCAAGGCGGCCGGCGGCTGCTCGGCCCCGGCCGGCAAGGACCAGATGGCGGCGCTGGCGCGGCTCGGCCGGATGAAGCTGAACGGCGTGGAGGAGGTGCGGGTGGGCGAGCCGGCGCGGCTGCAGCTGCTGATCAGCCACCCGAACAACTCCGGCCTGCAGTTCGACCAGGTGTCGCGCACCTACATCCCGCCGCACTACATCACGACGCTCGACGTGACGTACAACGGCCGCCCGGTGCTGGGCCTGACCGGCGACATCTCGATCAGCGAGGACCCGAGCATCCACTTCACCTTCACGCCGCCCGAGCCGGGCGTGCTGGAGGTGCGCGCGGTGGACACCAAGGGCGCGGTGTACACCGGGCGCTGGACGATCGGGCCGACGAACGGGTGAGGAGCCCTCAGAAGCACTTCAGGTTCGCGTCCGCCTGCGCCCGGCGCAGTTCCTCCAGCAGTTCCTTGGCCCAGGCCGCCTCGCGGAAGTAGGCGGCGCGGCCGCCGGGGATCTGCTGCATCGACAGGATGGTCTCCACCTTCTCATAGGAGGCGTAGGGGACCCGCTCGGCGATGGCGTCGATGCTGCACGAGCATTTGCGCAGCACCTCCGGCGTCTGGCCGTTGCTGGCCATGCAGGCGAACACGTACTCGGCGCGCGTCGCCGTCGGGTAGTCGTCGGCCGCGGCAGGCGCCGGCGACAGCGCCATGGTGGCGGCGAAGATCAGCTCCATGCTCTTCATGGCGCGGCCCCTTCCAGGATCATCCGGTCGTCGGTCAGCGGCGGCCCGCCGTCGGCGGCCGGCGTCACCGCGCGGGCGGCGTAGAGCATGCCCGGCACCGCCTCCGACACGGTGATGCGGTATTCCTTGTGCTCGAACTTGCGGTAGCGCTCGATCAGCTCGTCCGCCACGTAGGGATGGATGACGACCTCGGTGGCCGGCACCTTGCTTCCCTGCCACTCGACGGTGACCGGCCGAACCTCGGTGTCCGGGCGGGCCAACGCGTGGCGGATGCGGTTGCGGAAGTAGAGGTCGGAACCGCCGGTCAGCCGCTTCATCTCGCGCACGTCGCGCTCCAGGAACAGCATCACCAGCGGGTTGCCGCGGAACTGCTTGAAGGGCTCGAAGTCGAGGCCGTGCGGCGGCGTCAGGAAGCGGACGTCGAGGTCGCGGCGCCCGTCCGGCCCCACCGCACCCACCGTCAGCTCGGCCGCGTCGTCGAAGCCCGGCTCCAACGCGCCGTCCTTGTGGAAGCGGTAGCGCACGGTGGCGGCCTGCGGCATGTTCTTCAGCTGGTCGGTGTCGAACAGCAGCGTCTGCGCCTGCGTCAGCTCGTTCGCCGCGGCCAGCGCCCCGGTCGCCGCCACCCCGACGACGATCGCCGCGGCCAGCCCGCGCCTTACCCTGGTTCCGATCATGCCTCCTCCCGATCGACTTTTCCGCACCCGCGCATTGGGGGTACGGGTTTTCCAACAATACTAGACCGGACCCGCAATGCGGGAACGTTAGACTTTGGTACGACTGGACTTTTTCAGTCCGCAGCGGGACAGTTCTATACTGACCTTTGGAGTCTCCGTCCGATGGAGCTGCCTCTCGCGCTTGCGACCGGGCTGGCCTCGCGTTCCAGGACCCGGCCCGTCCCCAAGACCTACCGCATCCACATCAAGGACCTGATGCTGATGGTCCGCATCGGCGTCTACGATTATGAAAAGCAGGCGCCGCAGCGTGTCCGCGTGAACGTCGCGATGGACGTGGTGCAGGGCGTGACGCCCTTCGACGACAACATCGACAACGTCGTCTCCTACGACGTGATCGTCGACGGCATCAAGGCGCTGGCGGCGCGCGGCCACATCAACCTGGTGGAGACGTTCGCCGACGGGATCGCCGACCTCTGCCTGGTCGATCCCCGGGTGCGCACCGTGCGCCTGACCGTCGAGAAGCTGGACGTGTTCCCGGAGACCGACGGCGTCGGCGTCGAGATCGAACGCCACCAGCCCGATCTGTGACCGGCATGGCGTCCCCGGCGCAGAACCTCTGGGTGGTGAAGATCGGCGGCAGCGTCGCCGGGGCGCCGGACCTCCTGCGTGGCTGGCTCGCCGCGCTGGCCGGGGGCACCGGGCGCGTCGTGCTGGTGCCCGGCGGCGGCCCGTTCGCCGACGCGGTGCGCGACGCGCAGGCGGGCCTCGGCTTCGACGACGGCACGGCGCACCATCTGGCGCTGCTGGCCATGGAGCAGTACGGGCGGGCGCTGTGCGCGCTGGCCGGCGGGCTGGTGCCGGCCGCCTCGCTGGCCGACCTGACGGCGCGGCGGCTGGAGGGCCGCATTCCGGTGTGGATGCCGGTGCCGCTGACGCTCGGCGCACCGGACGTGCCGGCGAGTTGGGACGTCACCTCCGACAGCCTGTCCGCCTGGCTGGCCGGGCGCCTGCGGGCGCGGCGGCTGGTGCTGATCAAGTCGGCGCCCCGACCACGGGAGGGCCTGCCCCTCCGCGAAGCCGTGGCAGGAGACCTGGTCGATCCCGCCTTCGGGCGATTCCTGCCGCCGGATTGCACGGCGTCCTGCCTCGGCCCCGGCGACGCCGGCCTGCTGGCGGCGGCGCTGGCCGAGGGCGCGGAGCTGCCCGGCCGGCTGGCGCCCGAACGCGCACGGAGGCTCGCGCCCGCATGATCCAGGAGACCGTGGTCACCACCCTCGACGCCGAGGGGCGCCCGCACGTTGCCCCCATGGGGCTGACGCTCACCACCGGGATGCGGCCGGTGCTGGCGCCGTTCCGGCCGTCGCGCACGCTGGACAACCTGATGACCCGGCGCAGCGTGGTGATCAACTACACCGACGACGTCCGCGTCATCGCCGGCTGCATCTGCGGCCGGCACGACTGGCCGACGCGCCCCGCCACCGTCATCGAGGGCGCCGTCCTGACCGCCGCGCTCGCCCACGCCGAAGCGGCGGTGGCGGTGGTGGAGGACGACCCGATGCGCCCGCGCTTCCACCTCGACGTCGTGCACGAGGAGACGCACGCCCCCTTCCGCGGCCTCAACCGCGCCAAGGCGGCGGTGGTCGAGGCGGCGGTGCTGGTGTCGCGGCTGCACATGCTGCCGGCCGAGCGCGTGGACGCCGAGATGGCCCACCTCGCCGTCGCCGTGGGCAAGACCGCCGGCCTCGAGGAGCTGGAGGCCTGGGGCTGGCTGCAGGACCACGTCGCCGCATGGCGGGCGCGGGCACGGGAGAGCGCGGCGTGACCCGCCTGCTGGCCAGCGTCATGAGCGCGGCCGAGGCCGCCCTGGCGCTCGACGGCGGCGCCGACATCATCGACCTGAAGAACCCGGCGGCGGGGGCGCTCGGCGCGCTGCCGCCCGCGGTGCTGGGCGCCTGCGTCGCCGCGGTCGGCGGCCGACGGCCGGTCAGCGCCACCGTCGGCGACCTGCCGCTCGACCCGCCGCGGGTCGCCGAGGCGGTGGCGCGCACGGCGGCCACCGGCGTCGGCATCGTCAAGATCGGCCTGTTCGACGGCGACCTGCCCGGCTGCATCAGAGCGCTGAAGCAGCGCCGCGGCCGGCCGGCGCGGCTGGTCGCCGTGTTGTTCGCTGACCGCGCGCCCGACCTGTCGGTGCTGGAGCCGCTGGCCGAGGCCGGGTTCCTCGGCGCCATGATCGACACCGCCGACAAGGCGGCGGGGCCGCTGCTGCGCCACATGGACCTTCCGGCGCTCGCCGCCTTCGTGGAGCGGGCGCGGGCGCTGGGGCTGCTGACCGGACTGGCGGGCTCGCTGCGCCTCGACGACGTGCCGGCGCTGGCGGCGCTGCGGCCGGACTACCTGGGTTTCCGCGGCGCGCTGTGCGGAACCCGGGGACGGAGCGGCGCACTCGACCCTCGGGCGCTCGCCGCGGTGCGCCGCGCGCTTGGCGCTTACCGGCCGAGCGCCGCCACCGCCACTGCCGGCGCGCAGTAGGCGGTCCAGGCGGCGGTCTCCGGCGGCGCGCCCGGCGCGGGCGGGACCAGCGACGCGAAGTCCAGGTGCTCGCGGCCGAGCCGGCGCGCCAGTTCCGCCACCAGCCCCCGTCCCACCCCGGCCCCCACGACGGGCAGGTCCGCCGCGGGTATCGCCGACAGCACCTGCTGGGCGGCACGCGTGATCGCCTGCAGCTGCGCCTCCACCACCGCGGCGGCGAGAGCGCGCCACGCCGCCGGACCGGCCTCGTGCAGGTCGACGCCGATCAACCGGCCGAGGCGGCGGGCGCTGGCCTCCACCGTCTTGGCCTGCCCGTCGGCGGCCGGATGCTGGTCGGCGTGCTCGTCCAGTTGGCCGAGCACGCGGTGCGCGTCGGCGGTGGTGGCGAAGTGCTCGGCCATCACCGGCACGCGCTCGCCGGCCCAGGGCAGCGCGTCGGCCACCGCCATCACCGGCGTGCGGGTCAGGCCAGTGTAGACCAACTCCCCGGCGGCGAGGCGGGCGCGGTCGGTGCGCCCGCGCGCCGCGACGCGGCCCCCGGCCACCGGGATCAGGTCGGTGGTGGTGCTGCCGATGTCGACGAGCAGCGCCGCCGGGTGCCGCCGCCCCACCAGCGCCGCCGTCGCCAGCCAGTTCGCCGAGGCGACCGCGTGCGCCGCGTCCACCGCTCGGCCCGCCGGCAGGAACCCGGCCTCCCCCGCCCAGAACGCCACCTCGCCCGGCAGCCGTTCTGCCGCCTCGACCAGCGCCGCGACGCCCGCCGCGCGGTCGGGGAAGAGGTCGGCCAGCTCGCCGGTCATGGTCACGCAGTGGCGGCGGGCCGGCGGCAGCCCGGCGCCGATGGCGCGCATGGCCTCGTCGAGCCGGTCGATCCCCTCCCACAGGCGGCAAGGCTGCTGCCGGACGGCGAGCACCCGCCCCTCCGCGTCCAGCCACGCCGCCTTGAGATGCGCCCCGCCGATGTCCCAGCCGATCACCGCCGCGTCCTGCATGGCCCCTCCCCTTTTGCCGTCATGCCCGGGCTTGTCCCATGGGCATTCGGTTAAGCGTGTGAGCGCCCGTCTTGGCCTCCATCCGCTTTCTCATTCCGTCATCCCCGCGGAAGCGGGGATCCAGTGCTCGCGTCCGCGAGCCTGATGACTCATGTCGCCGCTGTCGCGGCTCATCCTGGATCCCCGCCTTCGCGGGGATGACGGTCGAAAGAGTGCCGGAGCAACGTCCAGGACAAGCCCGGCCATGACGGGTTGGAGCGTGTCGCCGTCTTGGGTCAGCTTATCACACCCGCACCTCGACCGTCGGCAGCGCGCCCGCGTCCGGCGGATGCGGCTCGCCGGTCAGCAGGGCGAGGACCAGCGCCACCGGATTCACCCTCAGCGCCCGCCGCAGCCCGACATAGGAGGTCGTCAGCCGCGGGTTGACCTCGACGACCACCGGCCCTGCGTCGGTCAGCACCAAATCGATGCCGACGTAGCCCCAGAGGCCAGGCAGCGCTGCGGCGACGGCTTCCGCCAGCGGGCGCAACTCGGCGGCGCGGCCGGCCAGGGCACCCACGTCGCTGCCGCGGTAGGCGAAGGCGCCCCCGGCGTCGATTTCGATGCGCTGGGCGTTGGCCGACAGCAGCCAGGCGCGGCCGTCGCGGCACAGCACGCTCAGGCTGGCGGGGACACCGGGAACATACGACTGCACCACCATGCCGGCGGTGTCCCCCACATCGCTCCATATCGTGATCCGGCGCACACCCTCCGCCCCGGCGCCGTCGTCGGGCTTGAGCACCCAGCCGTGCCCGGCGGGGGGCGGGGCGTCCGGCGGGAAGGTCGGAACCACCGGAACGCCGACCGCCGCCAGCGCCGCCGCCGTGGCGGACTTGCTGGCGGCGACCGCGACCGCATCGGGGGCGCTGCCGAGCAGCCGGACGCCGGCGTCTGCGGCCATGCGCGACAGGCGCTCCAGCAGGCCGCCGGTCTCCGGCGCCAGCGGCCAGAGCGCGTCATGGCCGGCCAGGGCGCGCTCCCACTGCCACCAGGGATCGTCCGCGGACACCCGATGGAGAGGAACCGGCACGCCGGGCGGCGGCAGGCGGCGGTCGCGGGCCAGCGTGACTTGCACCCCCTCCACCGCCGTGAGATCCTGGACCAGCGCGGCGACCATCATCTCGGCCTCCGGCAGCAGGGCGGCCATGGGACCGTCCTCCAGGCCGCCGCCGGTCACGTACTCGCACACGAAGACACGCGTGGTCATGGAACTCATCCCCGTGCTGGATCTCCTCGGCGGCACCGTGGTGCACGCCCGCCAGGGCGACCGCAGCCATTACCAGCCGCTGCAATCGTCGCTCTGCGCCGGCAGCGCGCCGGAGGACGTGGTGGAGGGCCTGCTGCGCCTGCACCCGTTCCGCACGCTGTACGTCGCCGACCTCGACGCCATCCGCCGCACCGGCGACCACCGCGCGGTGGTCGCGGGACTGGCGGCGCGTTTCCCGCAGCTCGCGCTGTGGGTGGACGCCGGGGTGGGCGGGCCGCGGGAGGCCGCCGCGGTGCTGGAGCACGGCGCCCGCGTCGTCGTGGCGGGCACGGAATCGCTGGCGTCGGCGGCAGACCTCGCGGCGATCCGCGCGGCGGTGCCGGCGGGGACTCTCGCGCTGTCGCTGGACTGGCTCGGCGACCGCTTCCTCGGCCCCCCGGAGCTGGAGCACGACGCAGAGGCGTGGCCCGAGCGGGTGATCGTCATGACGCTGGCGCGGGTCGGGTCCACTGCCGGGCCGGACGTCGGGCGGCTGTCGGCAGTGCGAGCGCGGGCGGGGGGACGGGCGATCCACGCGGCCGGCGGCGTGCGCGGCGCGGAGGATCTGGAGACGCTCGCGCGGATGGGCGTCGCCGGCGTGCTGCTGGCGAGCGCGCTGCATGACGGACGCCTGAAAAAGAGCGTTATTGGCCGGCTGGACGCCGGCCAATAACGAGTGGGAGGCCCTGAGGCCCACGAGGACACGACGCGGGTCCCCGTCACCGTTTGCCATCAGCCCTCGTGCGACGGATGACGGCCAAGCACGTAATTCAGCAAACGAACCCCGAGGCTGACCTTGGACGGACTTTTCTCGTTCTGAACTTGCTGGGGCTCGCCGCGGGACTTTCAATCGTCGCCGGCCGCCGCGAACGGGTGGCTCACCGAACCCATCTTGTCGAGCATCTGGCGCGCCGAGGGCTCGCCGCTGACCGCGCGGGCGATGGCTTCCTTGGTGGCCTCGTAGTTGAAGCGCTGGATCTTGGCGTCGTCCGCCGCTTCCCAATGGATGAAGACGCCGACGCAGATGAAGAGGTTGTCGGCTTCCTCGACCGGGATGACCCCTTCCTTCACCGAATCCGCCACCGCCATGGCGACGCCGCGCTGCGCCGGACCGAACATCTGCACGGCCTGCCGCGCGTCCTTGATGGTCACCTTGTTGAACATCACGGTCGGCGGCTTGCACATCAGGTTCGGCCCGATGACCGCGAGCAGCGACGTGAAGCCGTCCTTGTTGTTGGTCAGGCTGTTCGCGAAGGCCTGTTCCGCCGGGCTGCCCTTCGGCCCGAGAATGAGGTCGATGTGCGCGACCTCGTTGCCGTCGCCGACCAGGGACTCGCCAACCACCATGCCGGTGATCTTCGCCATTGTCCTCCCTCCCACATTCGGTTTGGAATTTTCGGGTAGCAGCAATACGGACTCCAATGACGCGCGCCCCGCCAAGACGGCACCGCGACCATTGCTGGCGAGCTTCGGCAGAAAGCTCAACCATCATCTCTGGATTGATGCCCGACATTAGACCATCACTGTGGGAATCTAAATTGGACTAAAGTAGAAATGGCCCGGAATGGGTAGTGGATGCTGTGTCTCCTTTGAGCAGCCGGTCGGCGAACAGGCTGGCGACCGTCAGGTCGGCGCAGGTTCCCGGGTTCACCCGAGCGCGCCGCAGCAGGCGGTCGAAGCGGCGCAGCTCCGCCGCACGAACGCGCGGGTCGCCGCCCGCCGCCTGGATCGCCGCATCGAGCGCGGAGGCCCGGCGGCGCACCGCCTCGGCAGTCGCGGGACCGAACTTGCGCAGCACGTGGCTGTCCGGGCCGGCGGCCAGGAAGCCGAGGAAGGCGCTGGTCGCCGCCCAGGCGTCCGGCAGCCCGCGCAGCCGCGGCACGCCCAGGGCGAACACGTCGGCGAAGGCGCTGGCGTACTGCGCGGCGTTGCGGTCCCAGGACGCCGCGGTGCGCATCGCCTCCAGCAGGGTCACCGAGGGCTCGTCCCGCACGTCGTGCTCCGGCGCGGCGCCCAGGCCCGCCGGGGCGGCCAGCACGATGGCCCGGAAGGCGAGCGCCGCGTCCGTGCGGTCGAGGCGGGCGAGCACCCGCAGCAGCCGCTCCCGCAGGGTGCCGCCGCCCGGATCGAGGGCGGCCTCGGCCAGCGGCGCCGCCAGCAGCACGATGCCCAGGTTGGTGTTGTGCCCGACCGTCCGCCGCGTCGCCTCGACGGCGCGCAGCACCCGCGCGCCGACGCCGCCCGGCCCCGTGCACAGCGCCGCGGCGGACACCTCGGCGCTGAGCGCGAAGTCGCGCAGCAGCGCCTCCTGCCCCGGGGCGTGGACGTGCACGTTGCCGGGCTTCAGCGCCCGCAGCTCGGCGAGGCAGGCGTCGCGCAGCGCGGCCTCGACCTCAGCCGGGGTCATCGCCGGCCCCGCCGGCCGCCGCGCGGCCAAGCACATGCTCGACCAGCGCGGCGGCGATGTCGGTCTCGGTCACAGCCTGCAGGCCGCGCCACGCCGGCATGCTGTTGACCTCCAGCACGAAGGCGCGGCTATCGGCGTCGCGGATGACATCGACGCCGGCGTACTCCGCCCCCACCGCCGCGGCGGCGGCCACGGCAAGCGTCTCCAGTTCGGTGTCGCCGCGCACCGGGCGGCAGGTCGCCCCCTGGTGGACGTTGGTGATCCAGCCGCGCCCGACGCGCATCATCGCGGCGACCGGCCGGCCGCCGATCACGAACACGCGCCAGTCGCGATACCCGGCCCCATCGCCGGCGACGAAGCGCTGGAGGTAGCGCACCCCCTCCCCCTCCTCCAGCGCGTCGCCGCGCTCCAGCCGGCGCAGCCCGCGCCCCTGCGAGCCGAAAAGCGGCTTCTGCACCAGGGTCTCGCCGCGCTCCAGCGCCCGGTGCAGGTGCGTCGTGGCGCGGTCCTGCGATTCGCTGGCGAAGGTCGGCGGCGTCGGCAGGCCGGCCAAGTGAAGACGGAAGCTGGTCATCGCCTTGTCGACGCAGCGCTCGATGGCCCGCGCCGGGTTCACCACCGGCACGCCCAGCGCCGAGAGTGCGTGCAGCGCGTCGAGGCGCAGGGTCACCGGCTCGAACCCGCCGCCGGCCACGGTGCGCACCAGCGCGGCATCCGGCGGTCCGCCGCGCAGGCCGGGGATGCGCAGCCCCCACGAGCCCGGCTCGACCACCACGTCGACGTCGCACAGGGACGCCACCACCGGCTCCACGCCCGCCCTCCGGAAGGCGCGCAGCAGCCGGCCGCGGTGCCAGCCGTCGCCGGCGTCGGCGAACAGGACGATGCGCCTAGCCATCGGCGGACAGACGGTGAGGGAAGCCGTGGAGCGGGATCATCGCGTCGCTCGCGTCCGTATGGTGCCCACGCCGATACTCGCCCGGCCGCCGGCAGCGGTCAATCCGCCACCGCGGCCATTCGTGTAAAATTCCCGCGACACGGCCGCCACAAGCATCAACAGGCGCCCCGCTATCCGAAATGTCATAGCGGCGCCTATGCATCATAGTCTTGTACTTTAGCAGAACTCTGGCTTGACTGGATTATAACTCCACTTTGGCGTTGCCGCCCCGTTGGAGTCATAGCATGATGGATACTATGGAAGACCGCGCGCCCGGCAAAGGCGAACGCGGCACGAAGCCAAGAAAGAACGACGGACAAAGGGAGGAGCGATGCTGGTTCGCGAGGCTTTGCCGCGCCCGGACAGTCGGCATTCGTGCGTCCGGATGGCGGTGTGCCACGGCTTCGACACGGAGGAAGTGACCTCCCGGCTGATCGAGGACCTCCGGCAGCCGAACATCTCCCTGGTCCTGTTCTTCACCTCGACCTGCTTCGACCTCGACTGCATCGCGCCGCGCCTGCGCGCCGAGTGGCCGGACGCGGAGATCGCCGGCTGCACCACCACCCGCGAGATCGCGCCGGACGGCTACACCGCCAACTCCATCGTCGGCATCAGCTTCGCGGCCCCTGACTTCCACGCCGTCACCGGACTCATCGACGACCTGCCGAACTTCGCCATCGCCCGCGGGCACCAGATGGTGCGCGACGCCCTGTCGGAGCTGAGCGCGCGGACGGCTCCGTCGGACCTGCCGATGCGCACCTTCGCGCTGCTGCTGATCGACGGGCTGTCGCGCAGCGAGGAGACGGTCATCAGCTCGCTGCAGAGCGTGCTCGGCAGCATCCCGATCCTCGGCGGCTCGGCCGGCGACGACCTCTGCTTCGAGCGCACCCTGGTCTACCAGGACGGCGCGTTCCACGAGCGCAGCGCGGTGCTGATCCTGGTCTCCACCCGCTTCGCCTTCGAGGTGTTCAAGACCGAGCACTTCGTCGCCTCGGCCCGGCGCATGGTGGTGACCGGCGCCGTGCCGACCGAGCGCATCGTCACCGGCATCAACGGCCGCCCGGCGGCGACCGAGTACGCGCGCCTGATCGGCGTGCGGCCGGAGGAACTGACGCCCGCGGTGTTCGCGGCGCACCCGCTGGTCGTGCGCTCGGGCGGCGGCAACTACGTGCGCTCGATCCAGCAGGTGGGCGAGGACGGCAGCCTGACCTTCATGTGCGCCATCGACGAGGGGATGGTCCTGCGCATCGGCGAGGACACCGGCATCGTCGAGGACCTGGAGGACCGCCTGGCCTCGCTGCGCGCGCGCCTGGGACCCTTGCAGCTGGTCATCGGCTGCGAGTGCATCCTGCGCTTCCTGGAACTGGAGCAGAAGGGGCTGACCGCACAGGCCGGCCGGATCCTCAGCGAGAACAACGTGGTGGGGTTCTGCACCTACGGGGAGCAGTACCAGTCCATGCACATCAACCAGACCTTCACCGGGGTCGCCATCGGCTGGCGCAACACCCATGACCCGTCTCAAAGCTGACCTGATCCGCGACGACCCCGGCGAGCACACGCCCGACGACGTCGAGGGGCTGCGCGCCGAAGTCGCGCGGCTGCGGCGCGTCAACGACGCGCTGATGGACCACGTCGAGCGCAGCATGAACCTGGGCGGCAACAGCTTCGCCCTGTTCCAGACCGCCAGCCTGCTGGAGCAGCAGGTGCGCCGCCGCACGCTGGAGCTGGAAACCGCGCTGCACGACATCGAGCAGACCAACCGCGAGCTGTCGGCCGCCACCCGCAACCTGGAAACCGCGCAGAACCGCCTGACCGACGCGCTGGAGGCGATCTCCGACGGGTTCGTGCTGTGCGACTCCGATGGCGGGATCGTCATCTTCAACTCGACCTTCCACGCGCTGTGGCGCGGCGTCGGCGACCTGCTGCGGCCGGGCGTGCCGTTCCAGCAGCTGATCGCCCGCGCGGCCGAGCGCGGCCTGATCCGCGAATCCGCCGAGGCGCGGCGCTGGCTGGCACGCCGCTCCGACGGGCGGCAGCGCCGCAACACCCACGTGCTGGAGATGGCGGACGGCCGCTGGCTGCGCATCAGCGAGCGGCCCACCCACGAGAACGGCTTCGTCGGCATCTACAGCGACATCACCGCCATCAAGACGCAGGAGCGCCGCCGGCGCGAGCGCGAACTGGCGGCCAAGTCCACCCTGCTGCAGGCGACACTCGACAACCTCTCCCAGGGGGTGTCGGTGTTCAACGCCGAGCTGGAGCTGGTCGCCTGGAACCACCGGCTGGCCGAGCTGCTGGACCTGCCGGAGGACCGGCTGTTCGCCGGGGCGCCGCTGGCCTCCTTCCTGACGCTGCCGGCGGTGCGCCGGCCGTTCGCCGACGACGGCCGGGAGCCGGGGGCGCTGGTGCGCTGGCTCAAGTCGACGCGCAGCATCCCCACCCGCTCGCTGGAGCTGGACTGCCCCGACGGGCGCACGCTGGAGGTGCGCAGCAACCCGATGCCGGACGGCGGCTTCGTCACCACCTTCGCCGACATCACGCACCTGCGCCGCTCCGAAGCGGCGCTGCGCGACAGCGAGTGGCGCATCCGCCTGGTCACCGACGCCATCCCGGCGCGCATCGCCTACCTCGACCGCGACGAGCGCTACCAGTTCACCAACCGCGCCTACGAGGACTGGATCGGCCGCACCCGCACCGAGATCGCCGGGCAGCGGCTGCGCGACCTGCTCACCCCCGATCAGTACGCCCTGCGCCGCCCTTACACCGAGCGCGTGCTGGCCGGCGAGAGCTGCGAGTTCGACATGACCACCCCCGCGGCGAACGGCGAGACCGCCTACGTGCACGCCGTCTACGTGCCGCACCGCGCGCCGGACGGGGAGACGGTGCTGGGCTTCTTCTCGCTGCTGCAGGACGTGACCGAATCCAAGCGCGCCGCGGCGCAGCTGGAGGAGGCCAACCGCATGCTGGAGGAGCGCGTGGCCCAGCGCACCCGCGCGCTGACCGAGCTGAACGACAAGCTGCGCGCCGAGATCGGCGAGCGCATCGCCGCCGAGGAGGCCATGCGCCGCGCCAAGGCGGAGGCCGAGCAGGCCAACCTGTCGAAGACCAAGTTCCTCGCCGCCGCCAGCCACGACCTGCTGCAGCCGATGAACGCCGCCCGCGTCTTCGTGGCGGCGCTGGCGGAGCGGCGGCTCGGCCGGCGCAACATGGCGCTGGTCGACAACATCACCGAGTCGCTGGAGGCGGTGGACGACCTGCTGAACACGCTGCTCGACCTCTCCAAGCTGGACGCCGGCGTGCTGCCGATGCACGTCACCGACTTCCGCCTCGAGCCGCTGCTGCGCCAACTCGCCACCCAGTTCTCGCCGCTGGCCGAGCAGCGCGGGCTGGAGTTCCGCATGGTGCCCTCCAGCGCGGTGGTGCGCAGCGACATGGCGCTGCTGGGGCGCATCCTGCGCAACTTCCTGTCGAACGCCGTGCGCTACACGCCGACGGGGCGCGTCCTGCTGGGCTGCCGGCGGACATCCACCGGGCTGCGCATCTGCGTGGCGGACACCGGCATCGGCATCCCGGCCGACAAGACGCAGGAGATCTTCATCGAGTTCCACCGCCTGAAGGGCAGCCGCAGCTCGCGCGACTGCGGCGCCGGGCTGGGCCTCGCCATCGTCGACCGCATCGCGCGACGCCTCGACCACCCGATCCACGTGCAGTCGGCGTTCGGGCGCGGCTCGGTCTTCGCGGTGGAGGTGCCCTATGGCAGCGCCGACCGCATCGAGGCGCCGCATCCCGCGGCGATCCGCAGCGAGGCCGGGTCGCTGAAGGGCAGCACCGTGCTGCTGATCGAGAACGAGCCGACCATCCTCGCCGCCATGGCGGCGCTGATGCACGAGTGGGGCTGCGAGCTGATCCACGGCGACGGCGCCGACGCCGTGCTGCCGCTGATCGCCGAGCGGCCGGACGCCATCGACGTGGTCATCGCCGATTACCACCTGGACGAGGGGCGCATCGGCATCGACGCGCTGCAGGCCGTGCGCAAGCGCTGCGGACGCACGGTGCCCGGCATCATCATCACCGCCGACCGCTCGAACGAGGTGCTGGCGCGGGTCAAGGCGCACGGCCTGCACCTGCTGACCAAGCCGATCAAGCCGGCGCACCTGCGCTCCCTGATGGTGCACCTGCGGAGCCGGCGCGGTGGATAGGCCGTACCAAGGTCGAATGGACGCGGGCACGGGGGCGCACGCACACTCAATGGGCAAGGGAGCCCACCCATGAGACACGCGTACCGCACGCTGCTGCCCGCCCTCGCGCTCATCGTCGCCCTGGTCGACCATGCCGGCGCCGTCGGGGCGGCCGACGTGGACCCGCTGTGGCCCTGCCCGCAACTGCTGGTGCCGTCGATCTCCGCCGCGTCGATCTGGGACGGGCCACCCATCGACGGCGAGGCGGTGGCGCTCGACGGCCCGCACGCGCAGGCGGTCGCCACGTTCGCCACCGAGCTGCTCGCCGCCGCCCCGGCCGCGGCCACCCCGTCCCCCGAGGACCGCATCGCCCGCTTCGCCGCCGAACAACCCGACGACGCCACCCGCAACCGCATGCTGACCGCGCTGTTCGCCACGCTGCTGGAGCGCACCAACGCCGATCGCCACACCGTCATCGAGGGCATCCGCAAGCAGGCCGCCGGCGTCAACGCGCTGGCCGAACGGATGAACGCGCTGCTCGCCAAGCGCGGCACGGTCGAACCCGGATCGCCCGAGGACTCCGAGATCGAGAAGGAGCTGTACTGGCTGCAGCGCCTGTTCACCGAACGGCGGCGGGCGCAGACCTACCTGTGCGAGGCGCCGGTGCAGCGCGAGCAACGGTTGGGCACGCTCACTCGGGCGATCCTCGCTGAACTTCGGTAATACCCTTACCCCTTCACCTGTGCCAAAGTCGTATTGTTACCGTTCGCGCCATGAACCATTATGGAAAAAGTGGGAGGAAACCAAACAATACACATCGGTGACGCACAATGACGAGCGTGAGTCCATCCGCCGGCGTCGAAAAGGCGCGCGTCCTTATCGCGGACGATCACCCCTTGTTTCGTACCGCGATGCACAATGTCATAGATGCCGTATACCATGATGCGGAATTCATTGAGGCGAGCGACCTCGATGAGATGATGAGTCTGGCCGCCGGCGCCGAGCTCGACTTGGTCGTGCTCGACCTCAACATCCCCGGCGCGACCGGGTTCTGCGGCCTGGTGCAGCTGCGCAACGAGCTTCCCAACGTGCCGGTCGTGGTCGTCTCCGCCGACGAGGGGGCGGACGTGGCGCACGACGCCATCACCTACGGCGCGGTCGGCTACATCCCGAAATCGCTGACCATGGATGCCATGGTCAAGGCGCTGAACCACGTCATCGGCGGCGGCGTCTATCTGCCGCCCACCGACGCCAAGGACGGCAAGCGCAAGGGCACGCTGAGCGAGAAGGACCTCCGCTTCGCCGAGCGGGTCGAGAGCCTGTCGGCGCAGCAGCGCGTGGTGCTGCAGATGCTGGTCGAAGGCCGGCCGAACAAGCAGATCGCCTACCTGCTGGACGTCACCGAGAGCACCGTCAAGGCGCACGTCTCGGCGATCCTGCGCAAGCTCGACGTGCAGAGCCGGACTCAGGCGGTGATCTGCGCCGGCAAGCTGTCGCTCCAGGCCCCGCATCACCCGCTGTCCGAACGGTCGGTCCGGCATTGAGCGCGGCGCCTGTCCCGAATAGATGCCCCTTTTGCACCAAAGTAGAATGGTTCTAAAGCACAGCAACGCGATACTCTATCGGCACCGGAGCCGTGAGTCCGGTCACACCCTGTCCAGGGAGAGACATCATGAAGACGTGGCGGAAGCCCAAGGTCGTCGAGATCTGCGTCGGCACCGAAATCAACGCCTATTGCTGCGCCGTCCTCTGAGAGCCGCAGCCGACTGCGAGATCGCGGGGCCGCCATTCGTCGGCGGCCCGCGTTTCCATCCCCACGGCGTGGAGCCCGGTTCATGCCGCCCCCCCCGATGCGTCTGATGACGCGCGAGGAGCTGGAACAGGCGCTGCGCGCGGTCGGCGAGCGGCAGTACCACGACCTGCACCCGTTCCATAAGCTGCTGCACGGCGGCAAGCTGAACCGCGGACAGGTCCAGGCCTGGGCGTTGAACCGCTTCTACTACCAGATCTCGATCCCGCGGAAGGATCTCTCGATCATGTCCCGCATGGACGATCGGGAGCTTCGCTGCGCCTGGATGCACCGCGTGCAGGAGCACGACGGGATCGGCGCCGACGGCCGCACCGACGAGACCCGGGTCGGCGGCATCGAGCGCTGGCTGCGCCTGACCGACGGACTGGGGCTGGACCGCGATTACGTGACGTCGCTGAAGGGCCTGCTGCCGGCGACGCGGTTCGCCGTGGACGCCTACGTGCATTTCGTGCGCGAGCGGTCGCTGCTGGAGGCCATCGCCTCCTCGCTCACCGAACTCTTCGCCTCGGCCATCCACCGCGAGCGCATCGCCGGCTTCGAGCGCTACTACGAGTTCGCCGACGACCGCACGCTCAGCTACTTCCGCCGCCGCCTGGACGAGGCGCCGCGCGAGGTGGAGTTCGGCCTCGCCTACGTCCTCGACAACGCCCGCACGCCCGAGCAGCAGCAGGCCGCCATCGGCGCGCTGCGCTTCAAGACGGAGTTGCTGTGGGCGCAGCTCGACGCGCTGTACTACGCCTACGTGGAGCCCGGCTTCATCCCGCCCGGCGCCTTCGTGCCGGACGACCGCGCGCCGACGGTGTACACGCGATGACGGGGGCTCAGACGACCCTTTCCGGCATCCGCTTGCCGAGCGTGCAGCGCACGCGCGCCAGACGGTGCTTAGGATGCTCGTTGACCCACTTGGCGCCCTCGATCTGCCCGGCGACCTGGCAGCTGGAGAGGGTCATCGGCTGGTCGTCGGGGACCAACGGATTGATCGTCTGACACTGGGTGGGATCGGAAACCAGACAGAACACCATCGACAATGTGACAAGCATTACTCACTCCCGCTTGGGTGCGCGATACTTGGAACAGGCAAACCGATCTACGCAATCACCATGCCAGCCCGGCCGCCCGAGCATCGCCGCACCGCCGCCTCCGGCACTATGATCTAGGTCATACGCCCGATCAAAACTTAGGCATCAATGGTTAACGACGCCCAAAGATTCATCGCTTTCCTCTTGGGCTCGGCATTCCATCCATGCCGCGGGAGGCCGCCGTGGCCGAACACGTCCTCCTGCTGACCGGGGAACTGGCCGAGCCGCGGCTGCGGCGGGTGCTCGACTCCCTGCAGCCGCTGGGCTTCCGCACCACGGTGGCCAGCCTCGGGATCAAGGTGGCGGCGCTGGCCACGACGGAGATTGTGCTGCGCCGCCTGCCGTCGGTGGGAGACGCCGACCTCGTGCTGCTGCCCGGCCGCTTCCGCGGCGACCTCGACCGGCTGTCGGCGCATTTCGGCGTGCGGTTCGAGCGCGGACCGGACGAGTTGGACGACCTGCCGCAGCATTTCCGGCGGCAGGCCGCCCCGCTCGACCTGACCCGCTATCACACCCGCATCTTCGCCGAGATCACCGACGCGCCGCTGCTCGGCGTCCCCGCCATCCTGGAGCGCGCCGCGTATCTGGTCTCCGAGGGAGCGGACGTCATCGACCTGGGCTGCCTGCCCGACCAGCCCTTCCCGCATCTTGAGGAGGCGGTCACCGCCCTCCGCGCCGCCGGGATCGCCGTCAGCGTGGATTCCCTGGAACCGGAGGCGCTGCTGCGCGGCGCGCGGGCCGGTGCGAACTACCTGCTGAGCCTCACCGAGGCGACGGCATGGGTGTCGCGCGAGACCGACGCGGTGCCCGTGGTCATTCCCACCACGCCGGACGACCTGCCCTCGCTGTACCGCACGGTGGACGCGCTGCGCGCCGAGGGGCGGCGCTGCATCGCCGACCCGGTGCTGGAGCCGATCCACCACGGCTTCACCGACTCCCTGGTCCGCTACCGCGAGGTTCGCACGCGCTATCCCGACCTGGAGATCCTGATGGGCATCGGCAACGTCACCGAGTTGACCGACGCCGACACACCGGGCGTGAACGCGCTGCTGATGGGAATAGTCTCGGAATTGGGAATCGAGCACGTGCTGACGGTGCAGGTCAGCCCGCACTGCCGGACGGTGGTCCGCGAATTCGACGCGGCGCGCCGTCAGTTCTTCGCCGCGCACGAGGCCGGCGCGCTGCCGCGCGGCTTCGGCGACGGGCTGCTCTGCCTGCGCGACCGCAAGCCCTTCACCAGCACGCCCGAGCAGGTGGCAGACCTCGCGGCGAAGATCCGCGACCCCAATTACCGCATCGAGGTCACCGCGCAGGGCATCCACCTCTACAACCGCGACGGACACCACACGGCCGTCGATCCGTTCGACCTCTACCCGCGCATCGACGCGCGCGGCGACGTCGGCCACGCGTTCTACCTGGGCGTGGAGCTGGCGCGGGCGCAGATCGCCTGGCAGCTCGGCAAGCGCTACACGCAGGACAGCGAACTGCGTTGGGGCTGTGCGGTGGAACGGCCGGAGGAGGACGCTTCCGGCTTCCACGCCGTCGGGACCACACGGCCGCCCACCCGCACCGGATAGCCGCTTACTTCGGCGCCGTCGAGGACTCGCCGGACGAACCGCTGCCGCCCTGCGTGGTCGTGCCGCCGCTCATGGTGCCCTGGCGCTGGTTGGCCAGCGAGTTGTCGGGCAGCTTGCCGGTGGTCGTGTCGGTACCCGACGAACCGCTGGTCGCGCCGGCGGCCGAGCCCTCGCCGCCCTGGTTGACCGTGCCGCCGGTCATGGCGCCCTGGCGCTGGCCGGCCAGGGTGTTGTCGGGCAGCTTGCCGGTGGTCGTGTCGGTGCCTTGCGTGGTGGTGCCGGTCGAAGACGATTGGGCCGCCGCCGGCAGCGCCACGGCGGCCAGAGCCACGGCAAGGACGGACGTGGCGATCGCGTTGCGAAGCTCCTTCATTGGGAATCTCCCCCGTGCTTATGCTTGGGATGCGTGGCGGTGTGCGCACGCATCACCGGCAACAACAGGCGAAGGCCCCCAACATCCCCACGCCACGCGGGGCTACGCCTGCTCGGCCGGGCCGCCACGGCGCGCCCAGAAGCCGCGCCCCGGGTCGTAGGCCGCGATCGCCCCCCCCAGGAACACCACCAGCGCCGCCAGCACCGCCAGCAGCGCCGTGGCGTCGAAGCGCAGGTAGAGCGCGAAGCGGATCAGCTCGACCGCGTGGGTGAACGGGTTCAGCTCCGCCACCCAGGCCAGCCCCGGGCTGCCCTCGCGGATGCGCCACAGCGGGTAGAGCGCGGTGGAGGCGAAGAACATCGGGAAAATGACGAAGTTCATCACCCCTGCGAAGTTCTCCAGCTGCTTGATGAAGGAGGACAGCAGCAGGCCCAGCGCCCCCAGCATCAGCCCGCTCGCCACCAGCGCCGGGAACACCGCCAGATAGCCCAGCGGCGGCGGCTGCACGTCCCAGAACCAGGCGACGGCGATGAAGACGTAGGCCTGGACGATCGACACCATCACCCCGGCCAGCAGCTTGCACACCAGCAGGTACCAGCGCGGCAACGGGCTGACCAGCAGGGTCTTCATGCTGCCCATCTCGCGGTCGTAGACCATGGACAGCGAGCTCTGCATGCCGTTGAACAGCTGGATCATGCCGACCAAACCCGGCACCACGTACTCCTCGTAGAGGATATAGGTCTCGTAGGGCGGGATGATCGACAGGCCGAGCACGGCGCGGAATCCCACCGCGAACAGCGCCAGCCAGACCAGAGGGCGCACCAGCGCCGCGAAGAAGCGCTCGCGCTGGTGCACGAAGCGCAGCCCCTCGCGAACCACCACGCTGCGCAGGCAGCGTCCGTACAGCAGCGCCGTCATCGCCCCCCTCCCCCCGTCAGCCGGGCGAACGCCGCGCCGAGCGTTTCGCCCTCGGCGCACACCTCCTCAACCGAACCGGAGGCCAGCACCCGGCCGCGGTGCAGCACAACGACGCCGTCGCCGGGCAGCACCTCGTCGATCAGGTGGGTCGCCCACAGCACGGCGAGATTCTGGGTGCGGCAAAGCTCGTGCACGTGTTCCAGCACCTGCCGGCGCAGGTCGATGTCGAGCCCGACGGTCGGTTCGTCGAGCAGCAGCAGGCTCGGCCGGTGCAGCAGGGCGCGGGCGATCTCGACGCGCCGCCGCTGCCCGCCGGACAGGGTGCGCACCCGCTCGCCGGCCCGGTCGGACAGGCCGATGCGGGCCAGTTCCTCGCGCGCCCGCTCCTCGATCACGGCGCGCGCCAGCCCGTGCAGGCCGCCGTGGTAGCGCAGGTTCTGCATCACCGTCAGGTCGGGGTCGAGCGTCGGCTGCTGGAACACCACGCCGATGCGCGCCAGCGCCTGGGTGGGCTGGCGCAGCATGTCGAAGCCGAACACCCGGATGCTGCCGTGCCGGTGGTTGTACAGCCGCGTCACCAGCGAGAAGAGCGTCGTCTTGCCCGCCCCGTTGAGGCCGAGCAGCGCGGTGAAGCGGCCGGCCGGGATGGCGAACGACACGCCGTCCAGCACCGTCCGCTCGCCGAAGCGGTGGCTCAGCCCTTCGACCGCGAGGACCGGCGAGGGCGAAGCCGCTTCTTCCGCAGGCACAGACGTGCCCGTCACGAACACGGATGACATTGGGGCACTCAACCACGTCTCCCTCTCGTCATCCCCGCGAAGGCGGGGATCCAGGATGAGCCGCGGCAGCGGCGACATGACTCATATGGCTCGCCGACGCGAGCGCTGGATCCCCGCCTTCGCGGGGATGACGGAAAAGTACTGGATTTCCGGCCCACCGCGCTCACGGCTTGACGATCACGCCCCAGGGCGCGCCGCCGACGCCGACCGACTTGATGACCTTGCCGCGCTCCATGTCCAGCACCGACATGTCGTTGCTGACGCCGTTGGTGGTGTACAGCCGCTTCTCGTCCGGCGACAGCGCCAGATTCCACACGCGCTGGCCGACCAGATGGTACTTCTTCACCTCGTAGGTCTGCACGTCGATCTCCGCCACCCGGTTGGCCGGCCCCAGTGCCACGAAGGCCCGCGAGCCGTCGCGGGTCAGCACGATGCCGACCGGCTGGATCGCCTCCTTCGCCACGCCCTGGACGGCGAAAGCGATCTTCTTCACCACCTTGCGGGTGGCGGTGTCGATGACGCTGACGGTGCCGCCCAGTTCCGCCGAGACCCAGACGAAGCGCCCGTCGGCGGTGAAGCGCGCCACGCGCGGCCGCGCGTCCACCAGCACGTTGTCGACCACCTTGTGCGACGCGGTGTCGATGAAGTGCGCCATGCTGGTGGTTTCGGAGGTGTTGACCAGGATCTTGCCGTCGGGGCTGATGCCCATGCCCTCCGGCTCGACGCCCACCGGGATCTCGCCGATGATCTTCTTGGCGCCGGTGTCGAGCACCGACACCATGTTGTCGTCCTCGTTGGCGATGTAGAGCAGGCGCCCGGCGGGCTCCAGCACGAACAGCTCGGGATCCTTGCCCGACGGCATGCGGTCGACGACCTTCAGCGTCGTGGTGTCCACCACGTCGATGCGGTTGTCGTCGCCCGAGCAGACGTAGATGCGCGTCATGTCGGCGTTGAAGGTGATGCCGCGGGGACGCCGGCCGACCTTGATGGTGCTGATCACCGTCAGCTTGTCGCCGTCCACCACCGAGATGCTGTTGCTCTTCTCGTTCGACACGAAGATCGTGTCGGCCGAAGCCGGCAACGCCACCGCGGCGCCCAGCAGCGCCAGCGCGGCCCGTCTCAACATCGTCATGCGCTCCCTCCCCTTTCGTTATTTCCGGCACCGGCTTTCCGGCCTGTCGTCGCCGAGCGTGTCGAGTTCCGAGAACTGGTGCAGGAATCCCGGCTGCGGCGACACCGACACCAGCGTGCGCGGCCCGGCCAGCAGCACCGGCTGGCGCAACTGACCGTCCCACTCGCGGAAGGTGAGGCCCTGCCCCTTGAACGCCGCCAGGGTGAAGTCCGGGCCCTTGATGAAGGCCGCCAGCGCCGCCGGGTCGTCGGAGCGGGTGCGCGTCGCCGCCTCGCCCACCGCGCGCACGGCCATCCAGGCGGTGTAGTCGCGCGGCCGCATCCAGCGGTTGGCCTGCCGTTCGAACCGGCTGTGCAGCTGCGTGGCGCCCCACTGCTCGTGCACCCGTGACCACGCGGTCGGTACCATGCCGTGCGTGCCGGCCACCGGCCGCGGCAGCCACGTGTGGTAGGGCAGGTACTCGCCGAACTGGTCGGCCTCGTCGGCGACCAGCAGCACGTCGTGCTCCCGGCCCTGGGTGAAGGGCGGGATCTCCGTCTGGATGGTGACGTGGCCGGTGTCGACGCGGCGGTTGGTGTCCTCGAAGGTCCAGGTCTTCTCCTCGGCGATCTTCGCGCCGAAGCGCTTGGCGGCGCGGCGCAGCGCCTCGGCGTAGGCGGCGTCCTCCGGCGTGCGGCCGATGATCAGCATCCACGTGGTCCAGCGCCGCTGCGCCAGATACTGGGCCAGCGCGTCGGCCAGCATGTGGCGGCTGGGCGTCACGTGCAGGAGGTTGGCGCGGCAGCGCTCGTTGCGCAGGTCGTCGTCGGGGGCGCGGGTGTTGAAGATCAGCATGTCGCGCGCCTCGGGCGCCGCCGCGGCGGCGAGCAGCGCGTCGGCGCGCAGGTCGGCGACCAGCAGACGGATCCCCTGCCCGGCCAGATCGCGCACGGCGTCCTCGACGCGGCCATCGGCGGGCACGACGGTTTCCACCAGCTCGAAGGTCTGGCCGAGGAAGCGGCCGGTCGTGGTGTTGTCGGCGATGCCGAGGCGAGCGCCCTGCACGCCCTCGTCGTCGGCCACAGGTTCCAAGAAGGTCTGCGGGATGCGCGGTTCCTCCTCGCGGGTCAGGTAGCCGATGCGGATCACCTGCGGATCGGCGGCCCATGTGGCCGACGCCCCCGGAAGCTCAACAGCCAGCAGCGCGGCGGCCAGCAGCAGCAGGCGCGCGACAAACCTTAGGGTGTGCGAAGCGGGCTCCACCATCCGGCAAGCATCCTCCCCCACGGCGCCGTTCTCGTGCGGCGTCGAGCACCATCTTGGCATCACAGCCTTGCCGAGGCTACGTGTACGAAAGCACGAGCAGTTCGCCGAGACCGCCGACCGTGCGGTCGCCGATTAGCCGGCGGGCGCGGATTCCGGCCTGTGGGAACTCCACCGGCCAGGCGCCGGCGGCCATCAGGTCGCGGCGCATGAGTTCGAGGAACAGCAACTCGTGCTCCCCGCCGTCGACGAAGCCGGGCGGCGGCTCCGCCGGGTCGCGCGCCAGCAGGATCGACCCGCGGCGCATGGCGGAGCCGAGACCCGCTCCGGCCTCGCCGCCCACCACGATGGAGCCCGCGATCATCCGCGCGCCGCACCAGCCGCCGACGTCGCCCTGCACGGCGATCAGGCCGCGGCGCATGCGCTCGCCCACCCGGTCGCCGGCGCGGCCGACGACGACGCTGCCGCCGCGCATGCCGCGCGGGCTGCCGGCCAGGGGTGCCCCCAGGAAGTCCCCGGCGGCCCCGCCGACGCGCAGCCGCCCGCCCGCCATCTCCGCCGCCGCATAGGCGCCGCAGTCGCCCTCGACCAGCAGGGCGCCGCCGCGCATGCCGGCCCCGGCGTTGTCGCCGCAGTTCCCCTCGACCACGATCTCGCCCGCCGCCATGCCGGCGCCGACGTTGTCGAGCACGGCGCCGCCCGGTCGCAGGATCAGCGTGCCGGACGGCCCGCCGTCACCCAGCTCGAACAGCTCGTCAAGGCGGACGCGCCGCCGCCCGCACGTCACAGACATAGCCCCGATGTCGGTCAGCCGCTCGGGCAGCACGCCGGTCAGGTCGATGGGCGGTCCGCCCGCCTCGCGCGCGGTGAGGACGAGGCCGGTCATGCCATCACCTCGTGCAGATGGAACTGGTGGCGGCCCAGCTTGCCGCCGTAGTTGCCGGCGGTGACCGCCACCACGCCGGCGGCCGAGCCCATGCTGACCACGGCGCCGATGCCGGCGCGCATGGCGGCGCGCACCGCGTCGGGCGTCATGCCGTCGATCACAAGCTCGAGGACGGACTCGACGCCCTCCGGCAGCAGCGACGGCACCACCCCGCGCAGCGTCGGGCAGTAGGCGGTGTTGGTGGAGGCGATCATGCCCTTGTACTTGCCGCCGATCTTGGAGCCGGAGCGCACCACCCCACCCGGAAACGGCAGGATGGCGCCGGGCACGGCGCGGATCGCCACCACCGCGGCCTCCGCCGCGGCGCGGGCGGCCTCGCGGTCGGCGCCGAGGATGAAGAAGTTGCCGCCGCCCACGCCCTCGGTCACCGCGGTGGTCGCCTCGCACAGGAACTCGCCGTCCATCACCGGGATGCGCCAGTAGCGCCGGCCGCCGATCCGCTTGGCGATCTGCCAGCCGTCGCCGAAGTAGCGCAGCCCGTCGCCGAGCGGGATCGGCTTGCCCTCGTGCTGGCCGGCGTAGCAGGCGGAGCCGTGCGCGGTCATCACGCACTGGCCGACCCGGCGCGCCACCTGCTTGGCCAACTCGTCCCGCGAGATGGCGAACAGCAGCACCGCGGCGCCGGGGCGGCCGTCCGGCGTCTCCTCGGGGTCGAGCACGCGCTCCACCGCCGCCTCGCAGCCGCAGGCGATGACCGAGGTGGCGAAGCCGGTCATGGTGACCACCGCCGCCTGCACCCAGTGCGGCGTGTCGGCGGTGACCACCAGCCGGGTGCCCTTCATGGGAAAGGCCTCGGCGAAGGTGTCGTCGATGGTGACGCCGTTGATCCGCATCAGAACGCCCCCGGCCGGCAGTCGTGGCGGACGAGCCCGTCGCCGTCGCGGATCTCGTCCGCCGAGATGCGGAAATGCGCCAGCTTCTGGCCCATGCGCGCCTCGAAGCGGCGGTCGATCCAGGCTTCGATGGCGGGGTCGTGGCCGGGCTCGACCACGTGCGTGCGGCCCGCCGCCAGCGCCACCACCACGCCGTCGCGGACGATCAGCCTTCCGTCCTTGAACACGAGGTCCGGCGTCTCGAACATGGCGCGGCGGTCCTCGCGGTCGGTGTAGACGACGACGTCGGCCGCGGCGCCGGGGCCAAGGTGCCCACGATCCTTCAGCCCAAGCGAGCGCGCCGGGGCGGCGCGGGTCATGGTGGCGATCTCGCCCAGCGTGTACTCCCGCGTCAGCGAGGGCAGGATGCAGTGCGCCGGCACGTCGGGGTGCAGCTCGGCCAGCTTGGCGAGGCGGTAGTCGCGGTCCATCAGCAGCCGGATCAGCTCCGGATAGCTGGTGAAGGGCGCGCCGTTGGGGTGGTCGGTGGTCAGGAAGATCCGCCAGGGGTCGGTGACCAGCAGGAACAGCTCCAGCCCGATGGCCCATTGCAGCGCGTTGACGAACGCCTTGTCGCGGTAGCGGAACGGCACGACGCCGCAGCCGGCGTCGCACTCGATGTCCATCACCGCCCACTTCTTCGGATGTGCCAGCCCGGAGGTGCGCATCTGGGCCATGGTGTCGGCCGAGGCGGTGACCGTCTGCCCGAACATGATCTGGCCGACGTCGATGGACAGGGTGGGCGTGCGGTTGACCATCTCCGCGATCTGGGTCGCGGCGGAGGAGAAGCGGCGGTCGCCCTCGGTGCCGTAGGCGTGGAACTGCACGTGGGTCAGGTGCAGCGGCAGCCCGTCCACCGCGGCGATGCTCTCCAGGGTCGCCTCGACGTTGCCGGGAACGCCGAGGTTGAAGCCGTGCAGGTGCAGCGGGTGCGGCACGCCCAGCCGCCGCACCGCCGCCGCCAATGCGGTGAGGATGCGGCGCGGGGATATCTCGTGGAACGGCCCGGCGGCGTCCACGTCCAGCTTGCGCTGGTTGTACTTGAAGGCGTTGATGCCGCCGGGGTTCACCGACTTCACCGCGAGGCTGCGCGTCGCCGTCAGCATCCAGCCGACGTAGTCGGCGATCGCCGCCTCCCCGGCGCCCGAGGCCAGCAGCTCCAGGAACAGGTCGTCGTTGCCGAGCACGAGGTAGCCGCCGGTGTCGATCAGCGGGATGTCGGCCATCTCCAGGTGCGCGTGGCGGGCGTTGCTGGCGAGCATCGCCGGCTCGAACGCCGCGGTGTAGCCCATCTGGGCGTAGCGGCAGCCGGTCACGTGGGTGGACGGCGTCGCCACCCCGCCGCCGCAGCGGCACAGCCCCTCGGCGGCGAAGGGCTCGGCGCGGTGCTCCTCGGCCATCAGCAGGCGGGCGAGGTTGACCTTGCCGCCGGCGATGTGGCTGTGGATGTCGATGGCGCCGGCCATCACCACCTTGCCGGACAGGTCGATGGTCTCGTCCGGCGCGACACCGGGATCGGCGACGATGCGGCCGTCGCGCACGAACAGGTCGCCGACCTCGCCGTCGCGCCCCTGCGCCGGGTCGTAGATCCGCCCGCCCGCCAGTTTCGTCAGCATGAGGCCTCCTGCGGCAGGGCGGCGGCGACGGCGGTCAGCACCGCGGCGACGTCGGGCAGCCCGCGGTCGATCAGGCGGCCGGTGCGCAGCGCGACGATGGAGTCGCCGCGGAACACGTGCGCCGCATGGTCGATGCCCGGCGTGCCGACCGGGATGACGACGGCCGGCTCGGCGGCGAACGCGGTGCCCGGCTGGGCCAGGGCGACCACGGCCTTGCCCGGCGGGAAGGCCGGCACCTCCGGCCGGAAGGCGGAGATCCACAATACGGCGTCGGCGGTTTGCTGGAAGCGCTCCCAGGCGAAGCGGTGCGGATCGTGCCGCGGCGCGCCGCCGGCCAGCGACGTGCGCAACGGCACGCCGAGCTGCCACGTGCAGACCTGGTTGGCGCCGATCACGTTGTCGTAGCCGGACAGCGGCAGGCCGGCGCAGCGCGTCAGCCGGTTGACGTCCTGCACGAGGCGGACGAGGCGCTCCACCGCCAGGTCGGCGTGTGCGCCCGGAAAGCCGGACGCCGTCCACGCCACCACGGCGTAATGCGCCGCCCGCAGCCGCTCGGCCAAGCCGGCGATTTCCGGCGCGGCGCCGGCGGGCTCGGTGAGCGCGGTGGACAGCGCCGCCGCCACCGCGCCGATCTGCGCGGCGTCGCCCGGGATCACGGTGAAGGGAACCTCGCCCAGCGCGGCGCGCGTCGTCTCCAGCGGTTCGCCGCACAGGAAGACCACCTCCCGCAGCGCCGGGGCCTGGAAGGCCGGCGGGGGCATCACCCAGCGCTCGTAAAAGCGGGGGTGCAGCGCCGCCGGGTCCGGGCCGACCACCAGCAGCAGGTCGCAGCGGTTGCGCAGCTCGGCGAAGGTCGTGGCGATCCAGCCGCTGCGCTGGAAGACCGCGAGGTTGCGGTACAGCCCCTCCGACCGCTCGTGATCGACCACCGCGCCGACCCGCTCGGCCAGCGCCAGCGCGGCGCGCGCGCCCGCGACGTCGGTGCCGAGGCCGGCGACCAGCGGCGCGCGGCTGGTTTGCAGGATCTCCGCCGCGGCGCGCACGGCGTCGTCCAGCGTGGCGGCGTGGCCGCCCACCCGTGGCGGCTCGGCCGGCGGCGTGTGGCCGAAGCGCTCGCGCGCGACCGGGCAGTCGGTGGAGCGCACGGCCAGCCGGCCGGCGTCCTCCTCCACGGTCAGGTCGTCGCAGCCGAGGCCGCAGAACGGGCACACGGCGTCGCGGTAGGTCGCCATGCCGCCCCCGTCAGTCGTACTTGATGTAGGCGAAGCGCAGGTCGTCCTTGGGGGTGCCCTCCAGCGCGCCGCCCTCCAGCGCGGGCTGCCACTGCACGACCTCCTCGATCTTGCGGGCGAGCTGGAAGTCCTTCTCGGTGATGCCCTTGGCGGTGTGGGTCATCAGCCGCACTTCGACCCAGGCGTAGGAGGCGGTGATGTCCGGGTGGTGCCACGCCGCCTCGGCCAGATGGCCGACGGTGTTGACCACCATCAGCGTGCCCTTCCAGCTGTTCGTCTTGTACTTGCGCCGGATCCAGCCGTTCTCGTGCTTCCAGCGCGGCAAAGTCTGCGCCAGCCGTTCGGCGACTTCCGTGTCCGTGAAGACTCGTTCCTGCACATCGGTCATAGTCTTCCTCCCTGAAGCGACCGCGGCGCCCTTGCACTTAAGTCCGTTGGACTAAAGTACAACTCATTATTGGCTTGGGCGTATTTTATATTCTAACACTATCATGTCGATCAAGACGACGCAACTTCATGAACAGATGAGGTAAACATGCCTCACGGCGTCGAATATTTCGGGGAGGTAAGGGTCACCGCGCCGGCGCGGCTGCACCTTGGGTTCCTGGATATGAACGGCGGGCTGGGACGGCGCTTCGGCAGCCTGGGGTTGACCCTGGACGGGCTGTCCACCACCGTGCGCGTCCGGCCGTCCGACCGGCTGCGCGCCTCCGGCCCCTCGGCCGAGCGGGCGCTCACGGTGGCGCGCACGCTGTGCGAGCGTTTCCGCTGGCCGGCCACGGCCGACATCACGCTGGCCGAGGCCATTCCGGAGCACGCCGGCCTGGGGTCCGGCACGCAGCTCGGGCTGGCGGTCGGCAGCGCGCTGGCGCAGCTGCACGGCCGCGCCGTGCCGGTCCGCGTGCTGGCGGCGGAGCTGGAGCGCGGCGCGCGCTCCGGCATCGGCATCGGGGCGTTCGAGAACGGCGGGGTGATCCTCGACGGGGGGCGCGGGCCGGACGGCCAGCCGCCCCCCGTCATCGCCCGGCTGCCCTGCCCGGAGCCCTGGCGTGTCCTGCTGATCCTGCACCGCGACGGCCAGGGCCTGCATGGCGCCGACGAGATGCGGGCGTTCCACACGCTGCCGCCCTTCCCGGCGGAGCGCGCCGCGCACCTGTGCCGGCTGACGCTGATGACGGCGCTGCCGGCGCTGGTGGAGGGCGACGCCGAGGGCTTCGGCCGCGCGGTGGGCGAGTTGCAGCGCACCGTCGGCGACCACTTCGCGCCGGTGCAGGGCGGGCGCTTCACCAGCCCCGCCGTGGCCGAGGTTCTGGAGTGGCTGGAGGCCGAGGGCATCCCCGGCGTCGGGCAAAGCTCCTGGGGGCCGACCGGCTTCGCCATCGTTGGCGACCCCGGCGACGGCGAGGCGCTGCTGGCGGCGGCGCGGCGGCGGTGGGCGGACGGCCCGCTGGAGTTCCGCCTGTGCCGCGCCCGCAACGACGGCGCCACGGTGCAGACCGCCGGCTACGCCCGGCCCGCCGCCTGACCCTTTCGGAGACGCCCAATGCCCGCCCCTTACGTCCTGCACATGCTGACGCCGCTGAAGCACGTCAGCGCCTTCGACGTCAACATGGCCGCCGACGCCGGCATCCACACCCTGTTCCCCTACACGGAGGTCGAGCCTGGGGAGGTCGCCGGCATCACCCAGGACGCCATGTTCTCCCGCGATCCGGCCAACGCCGCGCGCACCGGGCTGTTCATCGGCGGGCGCGACGCGGTGCAGGCGCTGGACATGATGGAGGCGGCGCGCAAATCCATGTTCCCGCCCTTCACCATCTCGGTCATGGTCGATCCATCGGGCGCCTTCACCACCGCGGCGGCGATGGTCGCGGTGGTCGACCGCGCGCTGCGCCGTACCCGGCCGGAGGGCATCAAGGGCACCGCCGTGCAGGTCTACGGCGCCACCGGCGTGGTCGGCAGCACCGCCGGGGTGATCGCCGCGCTGGCCGGCGCGCGGGTCACGCTGGTCAGCCACCGCGGTCTGTCCGGGGTCGAACCGAAGGCGGCGGAGTTCAACAAGCGCTTCGACGTGCGGCTGGCCTGCGCCGACGCGCCGGACGACGCGTCCAAGACGGCGCAACTGGCCGAGGCCGAGGTGGTGTTCGCCTGCGGCCGGGCCGGCGTTCAGATCATCACGGCCAAACACCTGGAATCCGCCAAGCGCCTGCTGGCCGCGGCCGACGTCAACGCGGTGCCGCCGTCCGGCGTCGAGGGCGTCGGCGCCAAGGACGATGGCACGCCGCTGGCCGGCGGGCATGGCGTCGGCATCGGCGCGCTGGCCATCGGCAACATCAAGTTCAAGGTGCAGCACGCGCTGCTGCAGCGTCTCGCCGACGCTGACAAGGCGGTCTACCTCGACTTCCGCGACGCCTATGACGCCGCCCGCGCGCTCGCCGGATAGCCGGGGGCCGGACATCGTCGTCGTCGCCGTGTCGGCGCGGGCGCTCGCCGCCGCGGCGTGCCGGGTGGGCCGGCGGCCGGCGGCCATCGACCTGTTCGCCGACGACGACACCCGGCAACTCGCCGCCCCCTGCCTGCGGCTGCCGTCGCGCGGCCTGCGCCTGGACGAGGACGCCCTGATGGAGGCGCTGGAGCGGCCGGAGCTGCGCGGTTTGCCGCTGGTCTACGGCGCCGGCTTCGAGGACGATCCGCGGCGCCTGGAGCGCATCGCCGAAACGCGGCCGATCCTGGGCAACGGCGCGACGCAGGTGGCGTGGGTTAAGGATCCCTTCGCCTTCGCGGACGCGCTCGGCCGCCTCGGCATCCCGCACCCGGAGGCGGCCCGCGCGCTGCCCGGCCCGCCGGAGCGCTACCTGCTGAAGCGCGTCGGCGGCAGCGGCGGCGGCCACGTCGCGGCGGTCCCGCCGGCCACCCGGCCCGGCGCCGAGGCGTCGCGGGGATGGTACTTCCAGCGCCGCGTCGGCGGCCACGCCGTGTCGGTCCTGGCACTGGGCGATGGCGAGCGCGCGGTGGTCGTGGGCCTCAGCCGGCAGTGGGCGGCGCCGACGCCGGAGCAGCCGTTCCGCTACGGCGGCGCGGCCGGGCCGATGCGCGCGACGCATCGGCTCGGCGGCCTGTTGTCGGACATGACGGTGCGCCTGTGCGCCGCCTTCGGGCTGGTCGGGCTGGTCAGCGCCGACTTCCTGGTGGCGGGGGACACGGTGCACCTGCTGGAGGTCAACCCGCGGCCCGGCGCGACGCTGGACGTCTTCGACCGGGCGCCGCTGCCGCCCCTGTTCGGGCTGCATGTGGACGCCTGCGCCGGCCGGCTGCCGGAGTCCCTGCCGGCGCCCTGGCGGTGCCGCGCCGCGCTCGTCCACTACGCCGCGCGTCCGGTCACCGTCGGCCGCGGCTTTCCCTGGCCGGCGTGGACCGCCGACCGTCCGGCCGGGCCGGCGCGCATCGAGGCCGGCGCGCCGGTCTGCACGGTGCGGGCGGACGGCGCCAGCGTCGGCTCGGCGCGGCGGCAGGCGGAGCAGCGGCAGCGGCGGCTGGCCGCCCAACTCGAAACCCAGGCCATGGAGGTCCCGGCATGAGCACTCCCGAACGCCCCAGCCTGTCGGCGCTGGCGGCCCCGCTGGCGGACCGTCTCGCCGCCGACGCGTCCGTGCTCCGCCTCGGCGTCGAACGGATCGGCGGCGCCCGCGTCATCGATGCCGGCATCGGCGCCCCCGGCGGGCTGGAGACCGGGCGGCGGATCGCCGAGCTGTGCCTGGGCGGTCTCGGGCACGTGGCGTTCGGCGGGGCCGGCGGCAGCCCTGACTGGCCGTTCGGCGTCACCGTGCACAGCGCCGACCCGGTGCTCGCCTGCCTCGGCAGCCAGTACGCCGGGTGGAGCCTCAGCCACGGCAAGTTCTTCGCGCTCGGCTCCGGCCCCGGGCGGGCTCTGGCGCGCAAGGAGACGCTGTTCGACGAGCTGGGCTACCGCGACACCGGCACCACGGCCGCCTTCGTTCTGGAGGTGGATAAGCCGCCGCCGGAGGAACTGGTGACCCGCGTCGCCGCCGACTGCGGCATCGCGCCGGAGGGGCTGACGCTGGTGCTCACCCCCACGCACAGCCTCGCCGGCACGGTGCAGGTGGTGGCGCGGGTGCTGGAGGTGGCGCTGCACAAGGTGCATGCCCTGGGCTTCCCGCTGGAGCGCGTGGTCGACGGCATCGGCACCGCGCCGCTGCCGCCGCCGGGCGGCGGGTTCCTGACCGCCATGGGCCGCACCAACGACGCGATCCTCTACGGCGGCACCGTGCAGTTGCACGTCACCGGCCCGGACGCCGAGGCCGAGGATCTGGCGCGGCGCCTGCCCTCCTCCGCCTCGCGCGACCACGGGCGGCCGTTCGCCGAGATCTTCGCGGCGGTGAAAGGCGACTTCTACGCCATCGACTCCCTGCTGTTCAGCCCGGCCCGCGTCGTCGTCACCGCGCTGGACAGCGGGCGCAGCTTCCACGCCGGCACCATCGCGCGCGAGCTGGTGGAGCGGTCGTTCGGGAGTGCCGGCCAGCCTTAAGACCCTTGCCATAAAGACCAATGCCACCCCGGCCGTGGATTGGAGTACGGATAGAGCATCCCAGAAGCTGGGAGGAACGCCATGTCGAACAATCCCGACAGGCGCAGACGGCCCGCGGCGCTGCCCAAGGGCCGCCCGGTCGATCCGGCGGCGCTGGAGGAGGTGCGCGCGCTGCTCGGTGACGCGCCGCGCCGACGCGACGGGCTGCTGGATGCCCTGCACCGCATCCAGGACCGCTTCGGCTGCCTGCACGTCCGCCATCTGACGGCGCTGGCCGCGGAGATGCGGCTGGCCCAGACCGAGGTGTTCGAGGTCGCCTCCTTCTACGCCCACTTCGACGTGGTGCACGAGGGGGAGGAGCCCCCGCCGCCGGTCAGCGTCCGCGTCTGCGACGGCATCGCCTGCACCATGGCGGGGGTCGAGGACATGGTGCGCGACCTCGCCGGCCGGCTCGGCCCCGGCGTGCGCATCGTGCGGGCGCCGTGCATGGGCGGCTGCGACCGCGCCCCCTCGGCCACCGTCAACCACACGCCGGTGGAGCCGGCCGGCCCCGACACCGTGCTGGCGGCGCTGAACGGGACCTACCGCGTGCGGATCCCGGCGCCGGTGCGCTTCGCCGAGTACCGCGCGCAGGGCGGCTACGCGCTGCTCGGCGCCTGCCGCGACGGCCGACGCACGCCGGAGCAGGTGCTCGCCGCGCTGGAGGAGTCCGCCCTGCGCGGCATGGGCGGCGCCGGCTTCCCGACGGGCCGCAAGTGGCGGCTGGTGCGCGGCGAGCCGGCGCCGCGCCACCTCGTCGTCAACGCCGACGAGGGCGAGCCGGGCACCTTCAAGGACCGCCACTACCTGGAGACCGACCCGCACCGCTTCCTGGAGGGCATGCTGCTCGCCGCCTGGGTGATCGAGGCGGCGGAGGTGCACCTCTACCTGCGCGACGAGTACCCGCAGGCCCGCACCATCCTGCACGGGGAGATCGCGGCGCTGGAGGACGCGGGCCTCGTGACGCCCGGCTTCATCCGGGTGCACCGCGGCGCCGGCGCCTACATCTGCGGCGAGGAATCCTCGATGCTGGAGAGCATCGAGGGCAAGCGCCCCCTGCCCCGCCACAAGCCGCCGTTCCCCGCCCAGGTCGGCCTGTTCGGCCGGCCGACGCTGATCAACAACATCGAAACGCTGTTCTGGGCGCGCGACATCGTCGAGAAGGGCGCGGCGTGGTGGAGCGCCCAGGGGCGCAACGGCCGGCAGGGGCTGCGCACCTACTCCGTCTCCGGCCGCGTCCGCCTACCCGGCCCCAAGGTGGCGCCGGCCGGCATCACCGTGCGCGAGCTGATCGACGAGTTCTGCGGCGGCATGGCGGAGGGCCACAGGTTCAAGGCCTACCTGCCGGGCGGTGCCTCCGGCGGGCTGCTGCCAGCCAGCCTCGGCGACCTGCCGCTCGACTTCGGCGCGCTGGAGCCGCACGGCTGCTTCATCGGCTCGGCAGCGGTCATCGTGCTGTCGGACAAGGACGACCTGCGGCAGGCGGCGCTCAACCTGCTGCGCTTCTTCCGCAACGAGAGCTGCGGCCAGTGCACCCCCTGCCGCGTCGGCACCGAGAAGGCCGTCCTGTTCCTCGAGCACGATCCCGGCAACCGCGCCGGCTTCGAGGCGCTGACCAAGGTGATGATGGACGCCTCGATCTGCGGCCTGGGGCAGGCGGCGATGAACCCGGTGCGCTCGATCCTGCGCCACTTCCCGGAGGAACTGGCATGAGCATCCTCTTCCGGCTCGACGGCGCCGAGGTCGAGGCGCGGCCGGGCGAGACGATCTGGGAGGTGGCGAAGCGCCAGGGCGTCGCCATCCCGCACCTCTGCCACGCCGACGCCCCCGGCTACCGCGCCGACGGCAACTGCCGCGCCTGCATGGTGGAGATCGAGGGGGAGCGCACGCTCGCCGCCTCCTGCATCCGCCGCCCGACGCCGGGCATGGTGGTGAAGGCCACGACGCCGCGGGCGGCGGAAGCGCGCCGGCTGGTGTTCGAGCTGCTGCTCGCCGACCAGCCGGAACGCGCGGCGTCGCCCGACCCGGACTCGCGCTTCCTGGCCTGGGCGGGCCGGGTGGGCGCCACCGGCGGCCTGTTCCCGCGCGGCCCCCGGCAGCCGGCCTACGACCGCTCGCACCCGGCGATGAGCGTGCGGCTGGACGCCTGCATCCAGTGCACCCTGTGCGTCCGCGCCTGCCGCGAGGTGCAGGCCAACGACGTCATCGGCATGGCCGGCCGCGGCCCGACGGAGAGCATCGTCTTCGACATGGCCGACCCGATGGGCCAGAGCACCTGCGTCGCCTGCGGCGAGTGCGTGCAGGCCTGCCCGACCGGCGCGCTGATGCCGGCCAGCCTCGTGGACGCGGCCGGCGTCCGCGCCGTGGTGCCGGACCGGGCGGTGGACAGCGTCTGCCCCTACTGCGGGGTGGGGTGCCAGATCACCTACCGCCTCAAGGAGGACCGCATCGTCGCGGTGGACGGCCGCGACGGGCCGTCCAACCACAACCGGCTGTGCGTCAAGGGCCGCTTCGGCTTCGACTACGCGCACCACCCGCGCCGGCTGACCGTGCCCCTGGTCCGACTGGACGGCGCGCCGAAGACCATCGACGTGGACCCGGCCAACCCGTGGACGCACTTCCGCACGGCGACCTGGGAGGAGGCGCTGGACCGCGCGGCGACGGGACTGCGCACCATCCGCGACGCGCACGGCGGCAACGCGCTGGCCGGCTTCGGTTCGGCCAAGGGCTCCAACGAGGAGGCGTACCTGTTCCAGAAGCTGGTCCGCACCGGCTTCGGCACCAACAACGTCGACCACTGCACGCGGCTCTGCCACGCCTCGTCGGTGGCGGCGCTGATGGAGGGCATCGGTTCGGGCGCCGTCACCGCGCCCTTCACCGCGGCGGAGGACGCCGAGGTGATCGTCGTCATCGGCGCCAATCCCACCGAGAACCATCCCGTAGCCGCCACCTTCTTCAAGAACGCCGTGAGGAAGGGCGCCAAGCTGGTCGTCATGGACCCGCGCGGCATGGCGCTGAAGCGCTTCGCCACGCACATGCTGCAGTTCAAGGTCGGCACCGACGTGGCGATGCTGAACGCGCTGCTGAACGTCATCATCAGCGAGGGGCTGTACGACCGCCAGTACGTCGCCGCCCACACCCGGGACTTCGCGGCGCTGGCGGATCACGTCCGCGGCTTCCCGCCGGAGGACATGGCCGCGGTCTGCGGCATCGACGCCGATACGCTGCGCGCCGTGGCGCGGCTGTACGCGCGATCGCGCGCCTCGATCATCTTCTGGGGCATGGGGGTGTCGCAGCACACGCACGGCACCGACAACGCGCGCTGCCTGATCGCGCTGGCGCTCATCACCGGGCAGATCGGCCGGCCGGGCACCGGGCTGCACCCGCTGCGCGGCCAGAACAACGTGCAGGGCGCCTCCGACGCCGGCCTCATCCCGATGGTGCTGCCGGACTACCGACCGGTGACCGACGGCGACACCCGCCGCTTCTTCGAGGAACTGTGGGGCACGAAGCTCGACCCGGAGCGCGGGCTGACGGTGGTGGAGATCATGGACGCCGTCCACGCCGGCCGCATCCGCGGCCTGTACGTGATGGGCGAGAACCCGGCGATGTCCGACCCCGACCTCAACCACGCCCGCGAGGCGCTGGCTGAGCTGGAGCACCTCGTCGTCCAGGACATCTTCCTGACCGAGACGGCGCGCTACGCCGACGTGGTGCTACCGGCCTCGGCGTGGCCGGAGAAGGCCGGCACGGTGACCAACACCAACCGGCAGGTGCAGATGGGCCGCCCGGCGCTGCCGCCGCCCGGCGACGCGCGGCGGGACCTGTGGATCATCGTCGAGCTGGCCAAGCGCCTCGGCCTCGAATGGCGTTACGAGCACCCGCGCGACGTGTTCGCCGAGATGGCGCAAGCCATGCCGTCGCTGGCCAACATCACCTGGGAACGGCTGGAGCGCGAGGACAGCGTCACCTACCCCTGCGACGCCCCCGACACGCCGGGGCGGGAGATCGTCTTCGGCGACGGCTTCCCCACGGAGGATGGGCGCGGCCGGCTGGTCCCCGCCGGGCTGCGCCCGCCGGCCGAGCTGCCGGACGACGACTACCCCTTCGTGCTGACCACCGGCCGGCTGCTGGAGCACTGGCACACCGGCGCCATCACCCGCCACGCCAGCATGCTGGACGCGCTGGAGCCCGCTCCCATCGCCACGCTGGCGCCGGCCGAGCTGCACCGGCTGGGCATCGCCGCCGGCGACGCGGTGCGGGTGGCGACCCGCCGCGGCGTGGTGGAGCTGACCGCCCGCGCCGACCCGGCGGTGCCGCCGGGGGTGGTGTTCATCCCGTTCTGCTTCGCGGAGGCGGCGTCCAACCTGCTGACCACGCCGCAGCTCGACCCCTTCGGCAAGATCCCGGAGTTCAAGCACTGCGCGGCGCGGGTGGAGCGAGTGGCCTAAGGGCGCGCCGGCTCGAACTGCACGAACGACTGCCCGCCGTCGGCGTCGTGGTACAGCGCGGCCATGCGCAGGCGGCCGGTGTCGCCCAGTTCCGGGCCTTCGGTCATCGACTGGAACCGCTCGCCGCCGAACAGGCGGTGCGCCATGGTCAGGTACAGCCGCGACAGCACGCCGCCGCGCAGCGTCGTCTCCAGCATGCGCGGGCCGGCCAGCAGGTAGACGCTGCGGAAGCCGCGACCGCCCAGCGCCCGCACCAGCGGTGCACCCTCCACCCGGGCGCCCTCGCCGGCGACGATCACCTCCAGCCCGGCGCGGCGCAGCGCCTCCACCCGCTCCGCCGGCGCGGCGCGGCCGACCGCGACCATGACGCGCTGCCCGTGCCGCGCCAGCGAGTCCGGCAGCGTGAAGTCCAGGCTGGAACTGGCGACCACCACCGCCGGCTGCGGCGCCAGCCCGTTGGCGAGGCGCCAGTCCGCGAGATCGCGGCCCGGATCGTGGAGGCCGATCTGCAGCACGTTGTCCAGCTTCCCGGCGGCGAGGTCGCGCAGGTAGCCGGCGTGGGTGATCAGGCAGTCCGCCTGCGCCTGCAATTCCAGGAAGAGCCGGAAGTCGGAGCCGTTGCTCAACCCGGGCGGGAAGCGGCTCTCGCCGGTGGCCGGGTCCAGCAGGGCGATGCGGCCGTCCAGGCTGCTGACGAAGCTGGCGTAGACGAAGGGCGCGGCGGGGCTGCCCAGGGCGTGCAGGCCGTGGGCAAGGTAGGCTCCCGCGAGCGGGAACTCGTCCGGTGGGCCCGGATACAGCCTGAGGAGACGCGCCGCCATGCCGCAAGTGTAGCACCCGTGTGACGGCCGTCACTGCCCCAATAGGGGGGCGTCCGGCAGACTGCACCGCATCGACACCGATTTCCGATCCTGGGGGCAAAATGGCTGCCGGCATCGCCAACCGCTCGACCTTCCGCTTTCCCGGCCACCCGGCGCCGGTCAGCCGCGGCAACCGCCTGAACCCGTGGGAGGGCACGGCACGCCCGCTTGCGCAGGCGACGGCCGCGCCCCACGCCGGGGTCGGCGCCGACCTGTTCGCCGAGGTGCTGGCGAACATCCACCAGATCATCCGCGGCGAACGGCCGGTGCCGGTCCAGGGATAGCCGCGTCTACGCCGCCGGCTCGCTGCCCATCAGGGCCTTGGTCTCCAGGAACTCCTCGAAGCCGGCCGGTCCCCACTCGCGGCCCAGGCCGGACTGCTTGTAGCCGCCGAAGGGCGCGGCGATGTCCACCCCCGCCCCGTTCAGGTGCACCATGCCGGTGCGCAGGCGCCGCGCCACCGCGCGCGCCTCGTCCAGCGTACCGGCCGACACGTAGCCGGACAGGCCGTAGGGCGACGCGTTGGCGCTGGCGACCGCCTCGTCCAGGTCGGCGTAGGGGCGGATCACCAGCACGGGGCCGAAGATCTCCTCGCGCGCGATGGTCATGCGGTCCTCGACCCGGCTGAACACCGTGGGCTTGGCGAAGAAGCCGCGCTCCACCCCGTCGGGGCGGCCGGGGCCGCCGCACAGCAGTGTGGCGCCCTCGTCGATGCCGGCCTGGATCAGGCGCTGCACGCGTTCGAACTGCCGCCGGTTGGCGATGGGGCCGACGGTGGTCTCCGCGGCGCGCGGGTCGCCGACCACCAGCCTGGCGCAAGCCGCCGCCGCGGCGGCCTCCGCCTCCTCCAGCCGCGCGGCCGGCACGTAGAGGCGGGACGGCGCGTTGCAGCTCTGGCCGGCGTTGGACATCATCGAGCGCACGCCCTGCGTCACCGCCCTGGCGAGGTCGGCGCTCGCGCAGACGATGTTCGCCGACTTGCCGCCCAGTTCCAGCGACACGCGCTTGATGCCGTCGGCGGCGGCGTGCGAGACGGCGGCGCCGGCGCGGGTCGAGCCGGTCAGCGACACCATGTCGACCAGCGGGTGCGAGGCCAGCACCGGGCCGACCGTCGGGCCGTCGCCGAACAGCATGTTGAACACGCCCGCCGGCACGCCGGCCTCGTGCAGGATCTCGGCGAGGAGCTGCGCGGAGTAGGGGGCGAACTCGCTGGGCTTCAGCACCATGGTGCAGCCGGTGGCCAGGGCCGGCGCCACCTTGCAGGCGATCTGGTTCATCGGCCAGTTCCACGGCGTGATCAGCGTGCACACGCCCACCGGCTCGCGCACGATGCGGGTGGTGCCGCGCACCGTCTCGAACGGGAAGGACTGGGCAGCCTTCAGCGCGACCTGGAAATGCGCCAGCCCCATGCGCGCCTGCGCCGGCTTCGACAGGGTGAGCAGCGGCGCGCCCATCTCCTCGGTGATGGCGTCGGCGACCTCGTCGAAGCGCCGCTCGTAGACCGCACAGATCGCGCCCAGCAGTTCCAGGCGCTGGGCCAGCGGCGTTTGCGACCAGCCGTCGAAGGCCCGGTGCGCCGCCATGATGGCGCGCTCCGCGTCCCCGGCGCCGCCGAGCGCCACGACGCCCGACACCGCTTCGGTCGCCGGATTGACCACCTCCATGGTCGAGCCGCCGGCGGTCGGATCGCACCAGCCGCCGTCGATGTAGAAGCTCTGGCACCGTCGCATGCTCCACTCCCTCGTCCTGTGTCGTTCTTCTCATAAAAGCAGGGCCGCGGGGACAACGCCACCCGTGGCCCCAGCCTCGGGGGGAAACGCCCTTCCACGGAACCCGTCCGGAGGCGGATGCCGGCCTGCCGGGAGGGCGAATGGAACACCGTGGAACACCATGAAACAGTGTGCAGAGGCTGTTCAGTTCGTCCTTCCCGTTCAACCTGAATAGGGTTTTTATCCTATGACGGATTGCACTCCGCGGCAAGGCTTTCGTGGTTGGGGCAATCGCTTGAACCGGTCCCCTTTCCTGCCGGCGGCGCTTCGCCCGCCAGTCTCGATGCGAAAAAGACGAAAATCCAAACCCTTATCCGTCATCCCCACGGAGGCGGAGATCCATATTTCCGAAGCGGCGTGCCTTGAGGGCTATGGATCCCCGCCTTCGCGGGGATGACGGATAAGGGTTCGCGGGGATGACGGATAAAGTGTTGTTTCACAATGGCATAGCAAAGCACCAAAAGACTGCACTGTCGCCGGCCATCAAAGGAGGAGCTTTCAAGCGATTGCCCTGGGCTTTCCGCCAGCCGGTGAGGTCGCGATACCCTACCCGCCCAACCGCCGCAGCCGGTCCAGCGCCCGCTCCGCCTCCGCCTCGATGCGCGCGACGATGGCGGCGAACGGCTCCACCCGGTCGGCGAACACCACCGACTGGCCGAGCGACAGCGCGCCCAGGCGCATGTCCCCGGTCTCGTAGGCCTGCCGTCCCAGCTTGCCGGAAATCAGCGGCATCAGCGCCGACAGGTCGCCCGGATTCTCCTTCTCGACCTCCTGGATGCGTTCGGTCGTCTCGTTGCGCAGCGCCCGCAGCGTGTTGCGCAGCGACTGCATGACCAGCGTGGTATCGGTCTCCCGCGCCTCGACCAGCCGGTTCTTGTAGCCGGGGTGCGCGCGCAGCTCCTCGGCGACCAGGAAGCGGGTGCCCATCAGCACGCCGTCGGCGCCCAGCGCCAGCGCCGCCACCAGCTGCTCGCCGGTGCCGATGCCGCCGCCGACCACCAGCGGGATGGTGATCTCGCGCGCCGCCAGGGTCGCCTGCACGATGGTGCCGACCAGCTCCATGCCCGGATGGCCGCCGGCCTCGGCACCGATCACCTCCACCATGTCGACGCCGACCGCCTGCGCCTTGCGGGCGTGCTTCACGGTCGGCACCTTGTGCACCACCTTGATCCCCGCCGCACGCAGCCGGGGCAGGTAGGGCTCCGGGTTGCGGCCCGAGGTCTCGACGAAGCGCACCCCCTCCGCCGCGATCAGGTCGAACACCGCCTCGGTGCGGTCGCCCTCCACCAGCTTCGGCAGCATGGAGACGTTGACGCCGAACGGCCCGCCCTCGCAAAGGTCGCGGCAGCGGCGGATCTCGTCGCGCAGCGCGGGCAGCTCCGGGAAGCTGGCGGCGGTGAGGAAGCCCATCAGGCCGGCACGCGACGCGGCGGCGGCGTAGTCGGCGTTGGCCAGCCATTGCAGGCCGCTGGCGACGATGGGCAGGCGGGTGCCGAAGAACGCGGTGACGCAGGTGCGCAGCATCGGGTCAGACCTCGTGGAAATTGGGGCGGCGCTTGTCGCGAAAGGCGGCGATGCCCTCCCCCGCGGCGGGGCGGAACAGGTTGGCGACGAGCGCGTCGCGCTCGCGGTCGAGCTGCGCGTCCAGCGGCCCGCCGGCGTACGCCATGTCGAGCAGGCCCTTGATGGACGCGATCGCGTCGGCCGGCCCGTCCGCCAGCCTTTGCGCGCGGCCCAACGCGGTTTCCAGGGCCGTGCCCGGCTCGCACAGCGCGTTGACGGCGCCCGCCTGGTGCAGGCGCTCGGCCTCGACGACGCCGCCCTCCAGGGCGATCTCCGCTGCCAGCTGGCGCGGCAGCGTCTGCGCCAGAAAGGCGGTGGCCCCGCCGTCCGGGCTCAGGCCCACCTTGACGTAGGCCAGCACGAACCGTGCGCCGCGCGCCGCCACGATCAGGTCGCAGGCCAGCGCCAGCGCGAAGCCGGCGCCGGCCGCCACGCCCTCCACCGCGGCCAGCACCGGCTTGGGGCAGGCGCGGATGGCGCGGACCAGCCCCTGCAGCCGTTCGACCCCGTCCGCCGCCGCCGCGGGCTCCCCCTCGCGCAGCGTCGCCAGCCGGTTCAGGTTGCCGCCGCTGCTGAACGCCCCGCCGGCCCCGGTCAGCACCACGGCGCCGATGCCCGGATCGGCGACGGCGCGCGCCAGCGCGGCGCGGCCCTTGTCGTACACCACCGGCCCCAGCGCGTTGCGCGTCGCCGGGTCGCTCATGGTGAGGACGAGCACCCGCCCCCGCCGTTCCTCGATCAGATCCGTCATCGGCTCGTTTCCTCCCCGCGGTCGTGCCGCTTCGCGGCATTGTTTTCCATTCACGCGACGTCCGTCCAGCCCTGACGTGGCGGCCCCCAGACATCGTGTTGCGGCGCGAAGCGCCTCCGCCCGGACGCGACTGCAACACCATCGTCGCCGCGCCGTCATCACGCTGTCGCGCGTTTGCGGCATCAACGCAGGAACGCGAACCATCCGACGGGGTACGACCGTGAGCCTCCAGACCGCCACCGCTGCGCCGGCCGTCTCCGCGAAGCCCAGGACCCTCGAGGTGCGGCTGGCCGCCGACGCCCGCGAGATCGACGCGGCGCAGGCGCTGCGCCACCGGGTGTTCCACGGGGAGATGGGCGCCGCGCTGGACGGCGGCGTCGCCGGGCGCGACGTGGACGCCTTCGACGCCGCCTGCGACCACCTCGTCATCCTCGACCACGGGGCGGCCCCCGGCGGCGCGGTGGTCGGCACCTATCGCCTGATGCGCCGGACCATGGCGGATCGCTGCGGCGGCTTCTACACGGCGACCGAGTTCGACATCGCCCCGCTGCTGGCCCACCCGGGCGAAGCGCTGGAGCTGGGACGCTCGTGCGTCCATCCCGCCTACCGCACCGGCGCCACCATGCAACTGCTGTGGCAGGGGATCTCGGCCTACGTCCTGCGACACGCCGTGACGCTGATGTTCGGCTGCGCCAGCCTGCCCGGCACCGACCTCGACGCCCTGGCCCCGTCGCTCGCCTACCTGCACCGGCACCATCTGGCGCCGCCGGCCCTGCGCGCCCGCGCCCTGCCGGGGCGCCGCGTCGATCCCGGTCACCTGGCGGTGCACGCCACCACGAGCAACGAGGTGGCCGCCCGGTTCGAGCCGCGCGCCGCGGTCGCCGGCCTGCCGCCGCTGCTCAAGGGCTACCTGCGCGTGGGCGGCTTCATCGGCGACGGCGCGGTGGTCGACCACGCCTTCAACACCACCGACGTCTGCCTGATCGTGCCGATGGACTCGGTGTCGGGCAAATACGCCCGCCACTTCCTGAACCGCGTGGGCTGAACGCCGCGCGATGGCGGCATCAATGGGCGCTACAGCCCGCCCCCAGAGGGAGCTTGACGGGCCGCCGGACTCATTCTACTCATATTTCCAGAAGAGTCGAAATGATACGCGCCCGCGGGCGGAAGCGGAAAGATGGAAAAGAAGGCTGTCCTCGCCGCCCTGACGGCGCTGTCCCAGGAGACCCGGCTGGACGTGTACCGCCTGCTCGTCCAGGCCGGGCCCGAGGGGCGGTCCGCCGGGGCGATCGCCGAGGCGCTCGGCGTGCCGCCCGCGACCCTGTCCTTCCACCTGTCCAACCTCAGCCACGCCGGATTGATCGTGCAACGGCGCGAAGGCCGGTCGCTCATCTACTCGGCCGATTTCGAACGCATGACCGCCGTCCTCGGCTTCCTGTCCGAGAACTGCTGCGGCCAGCCCTCCGGCATCGCCGCCTGCGCGCCCGTCTGCGCGCCGGCGGCCGAACCGAGTCCACCGGACACCCGGACGCCGGGGCGCCGCCCCGGCCTCCTCCCAGCCAAGCCACGGAGCTGAGAATGGTCGAGGACCGCGCCTACAACGTGCTGTTCCTGTGCACGCACAACAGCGCGCGCAGCGTGATGGCGGAGTGCATCCTGAACCGCGAGGGCAAGGGGCGTCTGCGCGGCTTCAGCGCCGGCAGCCAACCGTCCGGCCGCATCAACCCCTTCGTGCGCGACCTGCTGGAGCGGCTGGGCTTTCCCACCGCCGAGCTGCGCTCCAAGAGCTGGGACGCGTTCGCCGCGGCGGACGCGCCGCGCATGGATTTCGTCTTCACCGTCTGCGACAACGCGGCCGGCGAGGTCTGCCCGGTGTGGCCCGGCCAGCCGGTCACCGCGCACTGGGGCTTCCCCGATCCCTCCGGCGCCCAGGGGACGGACGCCGAGAAGGCGGCATTCACCGCCGACGTGTTCCGCCAGATCGAGCGCCGCATCCAGGCCTTCGTCAGCCTGCCGTTCGCGTCCCTCGACCGGCTGGCGCTGAAGCGCCGGTTGGAGGACATGACGCGATGACCGCGGACCTGCATGCCGCCCCGGCGGCCCCTCCGGCGATGGGCGCCTTCGAGCGGTACCTGAGCGTCTGGGTGGCTCTGTGCATCGTCGCCGGCATCGCGCTGGGGCACCTGATGCCCGGCGCCTTCGCGGCCGTGGCGGCGGCCGAGGTCGCCAAGGTCAACCTGCCGGTGGCGGTGCTGATCTGGCTGATGATCGTGCCGATGCTGCTGAAGATCGACTTCGGCGCCCTGCACGAGGTGAAGGAGCACTGGCGCGGCATCGCGGTGACGCTGTTCATCAACTGGGCGGTCAAGCCGTTCTCGATGGCGCTGCTCGGCTGGCTGTTCATCGCCACCCTGTTCCGCGGCCTGCTGCCGGCCGACCAGATCGACGGCTACATCGCCGGCCTGATCCTGCTGGCCGCCGCGCCCTGCACGGCGATGGTGTTCGTCTGGTCGAACCTGTGCGGCGGCGAGCCGAACTACACGCTGAGCCAGGTGGCGCTCAACGACCTGATCATGGTGTTCGCCTTCGCGCCGATCGTCGGGCTGCTGCTGGGCGTCGCCTCGATCAGCGTGCCGTGGGACACGCTGCTTCTGTCGGTGGCGCTGTACATCCTGATCCCGGTGGTGGTGGCGCAGGCCTGGCGGCGGCGCCTGCTGGCGGCGGGCGGCGGGGATGCGCTGGCGCGCGTGCTCGACCGGCTGCAGCCGGTGTCGTTGCTGGCGCTGCTGGCGACGCTGGTGCTGCTGTTCGGCTTCCAGGGGGAACGGGTGCTGGCGCAGCCGCTGGTCATCCTGCTGCTGGCGGTGCCGATCCTGATCCAGGTCTACCTGAACGCCGGGCTGGCGTACTGGCTGGCGCGACGGTTCGGCGTGGCGTGGTGCGTGGCGGCGCCCGGCGCGCTCATCGGCGCGTCGAACTTCTTCGAGCTGGCGGTCGCGGCGGCGATCAGCCTGTTCGGCCTCCAGTCCGGCGCGGCCCTGGCCACGGTGGTCGGCGTGCTGGTCGAGGTGCCGGTCATGCTGTCGGTGGTGAGGATCGTCACGGCGACCCGCGGCTGGTACGAAGCCCGCTGAGCGCGACGTCAGGACCGCCGGCAAACAGCTGCCGGGCGCCGTCGCGGTCCGGTGCGCCGCCCTGCCCCCGGAGCAGATCCACGGCCTTCTCGGACTCCGCCCGTCCGCTGTCCGCATTCGCGTCCGCGGACACGGTCGACGTGGTCGCCGCCAACAGGGCGGCGGAGAGCAGAACGACACCGATCCGATTCATCATCGGCTCCCCACACTCGCCGTCTTGGAACGGAAAACGGCACCGTCCACCGCTTCCGGTTGCGTTTCCTACGCCATCCGCAGCGGCGCCGTCTTGACCAAGGTCGGGAGCAGGATCCGTGTCCGGCAGGAACCTGGATCAACCCTCCGGCCCGACAGCCCGGCCCCCGCCGAGGCGGTCATCCGGCGAGGGGCGGGCCGGATCGCATGGATCTCTTGAGCAGGAGCCGGACCTTCTCGACGGCGACCTCCGGCGTCTCGTGGATGTCCAGGGTGCTGCGGAACCGGCCCCCCTCGTCGAGCAGGATCATCGTCGCGGTGTGATCCATGGTGTAGCCGCCGTCCTGCGGGACCTTCCGGGCATAGACGCCGAGATCCCCGGTGGCCTTGGCGACCTCCTCGGGCGTGCCGGTCAGGCCGAAGATGCGCGGGTCGAAGTGGGCCACGTACCGGGCCATGACGGCCATGGTGTCGCGTTCCGGATCGACCGTCAGGAACACCGGCCGGACGGCGTCCGCCTGCGGCCCGAGCGCCTGGAGCACGGTGGCGACGTACCCCAGCGAGGTGGGGCACACGTCCGGGCACTGCGTGAAGCCGAACACCAGCAGCGTCAGCCGGCTGTTGAGGTCGGCCGCCGTGAACGGGCGCCCGGTGTGGTCGACCAGCCTCCAGTCGGCGTCGGCGAGCGGCCACCCGGCGGCGGGCGCGTCGGACATCCGGGGGGCGTTCAGGGCCGGCCACACCAGCGCCGCGGACAGAAGGGCGGCGATGCCGGCGGCGGCCCACAGGATCAGGCGGATCCTCCTCAGCATGGGCGCGTCACTCCGGCCCCATGGCGCCCGGCTTGCCGACCTTCACCGGCACCTGGACGGCGCCGGCCTTCTCGAACGTCAGCGTGAGCGGGAACTCCTGACCGGGGCCGAGGCTTCCCTTCAGATCCATCAGCATCACGTGCTTGCCGCCGGGCTTCATCTCCAGCGTGCCACCGGGCGGCACGACCAGCGGACCGGCTTCGTGCATGCGCAGGATGTCGTTCTCCTGCGTGGTCTCGTGCGCCATCGCATGCCCGGCCACCGGCGCGGCGAATGAGACGATGCGGTCGGGCTGGCTTCCGCCGTTGCGTACGATCAGGTACGCGGCGCCGTTCTTGGCCCCTGGCGGCGTGGCGCGCGCCCACCCCTGGTCGACGCTGATGTCTCCGGCACGAACGGGCCCGGCCGTGGCCGGGGCGGACACGAGCAGGGCCAGGGCGACGACGCCCGCCGCGCGATGCAGTCTCATGGAAGGATCCTCCTTGGTTACAGCCAGCGGCGGACGCCGGCGCGGTAGCGTTCGTACAGGTCGCCGTGCAGCCGGAGCAGATGCTCCTCTTCGAGCCGGACCTGAACCGGAAAGGCCACGAGGCCGACGGCCAGCAGCGCCAGCGTCGGGGCGGTCGGCAGCACCAGGAACAGCCCGGCGAGCAGGCCCAGCATGCCCACGAACACCGGGTTGCGGCTGATGCGGAACAGGCCGGCGGTGACCAGGGCGGTCGGCGCCGGATCGACGCCGATCCGCCACGAGCGCCCCATCTGGACCTGGGCCGCGGCGATCCAGACCGTCGCGGCAAGGAGCAGCCCGAGACCGAGCAGCCGTGCCCCGTTTCCGAGCGGCAGCGGACCCAACGCGGCGGGAGCATGGGGTGTGATCATCCACACCAGGGCGAGGATCCCGACCGCGGCCGTGACGATGCGGAAGACCCGCCCGAGATAGTCGTGGGCGCTGTCCGAACGGCCGAAGGTGATCGGGTTCACACTGGTCCGGCGCCGCAGCCACACCGTGCGCCAGGCGGAGAACGTCCCGCCGACCAGCAGGCAGGCCAGCGCCCCCCAGCGGATGACCTCGTCCATGTCATGCCCCCTCGCCGGCGGGCGGACGCCGCCCCTGCCGCCACCCGTGCAGCAGAAGCAGGACGACGCCGCCGGAGATGCCGACGTCGGCCACGTTGAACGCCGGCCAGTGCCAGCCGAAGGCGTGCAGGTCGAGGAAGTCGGTCACCGCGCCCAGGCGCATCCGGTCGATCACGTTGCCCACGGCCCCGCCCATGATGGCGCCGAAGGCGGCTGCCTCGCTCCGGCTGTCGGTGCGCCGGGCCCACGCGCCCAAGGCGACGGCGATCGCCAGGGCCAGGCCGCTGAGAAGCCAGGGGTTCGCCGCCCCGCCTCCCAGGAATCCGAAGCTGACGCCGCTGTTGAAGCCGAGCGTGAGGTTGAAGAACGGGGTCACCTCGATGAGGCGCGGAGGGGTCATGACGTGCTCGAGGATCACCCACTTGGTGATCTGGTCGGCGGCGACGGCCACCAGAGCCACCGCCAACGCCAGCCGGAAGCACACGCCGCGACGCTTCGGGCAATGGCCGATCTCGACGCCATTCCTCTCGGACATGCTGAGGTCGGCCCGGCCATGGGGGCATGGCAAGCCGCCTGCGGGCGTTCCGGTTTCCGTCATGATCCGCACTCCTTTCGTCAAGGCACAGGGGGTGAGCCGGCGGCAGGGCTTGAGGGCATCACGTGCGAAGCGACAGCAGGCGCAGGGCGTTGGCGGTGACCAGGACGGTGGCGCCGGTGTCGGCGAGGATCGCCGGCCACAGCCCGGTGATCCCGGCCACGGTGGTGACGAGGAAGACCGCCTTCAGCCCCAGCGCCAGCACGATGTTCTGGCGGATGTTCGCCATGGTCCGGCGCGACAGCCGGACCATGGCCGCCACGTCGCCGACCCTGGCGTGGAGCGCCGCGGCGTCCGCGGTCTCCAGCGCCACGTCGGTGCCGCCGCCCATGGCGATGCCGACGTCGGCGGCGGCCAGCGCCGGGGCGTCGTTGATGCCGTCGCCCACCTTCGCCACCCGTTCGCCGCGCGCCTGCAACGTGCGCACGATGCGCTGCTTGTCCTCCGGCAGAAGCTCGGCGTGCGGTTCGACCCCCAGGCCGTCCGCCACCGCCTTGGCCGTCCGGGCGTTGTCGCCCGTCACCATCAGCGACCGGATCCCGGCCTCGCGCAGCGCCGCGATGCCGGCCGGGGCGTCGGCGCGCGGCTCGTCGCGCATTGCCAGCAGGCCGGACACCCGGCCATCGGCCAGCAGGACCGACACCGTCTTGCCGTCGCCGTTCAGCGCGGCGATCCGCTCCGCCTGCTCCGGCGTCAGAGAGGCCCGGTCATCGGCCGCCTGCGGCGAGAGCAGCGCCAGTTCCAGCCCGTCCAGCCGTCCCCGCACGCCCTTTCCGGCGAGCGCGCCGGTGTCGGACGCCGCCGTGACGGTCAGGCCGGCGTCCGCCGCGGCGGCGAGGACCGCCCTGGCCAGCGGGTGGCTCGACCCGGTTTCCAGGGAGGCCGCCCGGGAGAGCACCTCCCGCTCGGCTCCACCGAACGCCACCACGTCGGTGACCCGCGGCCTGCCCTCGGTCAGGGTGCCCGTCTTGTCGAACGCCACCGTGGTGATGCGGCCCAGCGCCTCCAGCACGGCGCCGCCCTTCATCAGCAGGCCGCGGCGCGCGCCGTTGGACAGGCCGGCGGCGATCGCCGCCGGGGTGGAGATCACCAGGGCACACGGGCAGCCGATCAGCAGGACCGCCAATCCCTTGTAGATCCATTCCCCCCACGGGGCGCCGGCGAGCAGCGGCGGCAGCACGGCGACGAGCGCCGCCACCACCACCACGCCCGGCGTGTACCAGCGCGAGAAGCGGTCGATGAAGCGTTCGGTCGGCGCCTTGCTCTCCTGCGCCTCCTCGACCAGCCGGACCACGCGGGCGATGGTGTTGTCCCGCGCCGTCGCCGTCACCCGCACCCGCAGGGTGCCCTCCCCGTTGATGGTGCCGGCGAAGACCCGGTCGCCTTCGCCCTTGCGCTTGGGAACGCTCTCGCCGGTCACCGGCGCCTCGTCGAGCGCGCTGTCCCCGGACAGGATCAGGCCGTCGGCCGCCACCCGGTCGCCGGGGCGGACCAGGATGACCGCGCCGACCGGCAGACCGGCCGCCGGCACCGTTTCCGTCCCGCCGTCCCGCTCGACCAGGGCGGTGTCCGGCATCAGGCCGATCAGCCCCTGGATGCTGGCCCGCGCCCGGCCGGCCGCCACGCCCTCCAGCAGCTCGCCGACCAGGAACAGGAAGACGACCGCCGTCGCCTCCTCCGCGGCGCCGATGACGACCGCGCCCACGGCGGCGATGGTCATCAGCATCTCGATGGAGAACGGGGTGCCGGACCGGGCGGCGGCGAACGCGCGGCGCGCGATCGGCACAAGGCCGACCGCCATCGCCAGCAGGAAGGCCCACGATTCGACGGCCGGAACCAGCCGGCCCACGATGTAGGCGGCGCCGAGCGCGAGGCCGGAGGCGAGCGCCAGCCGCGCCTTGGGCCGTGCCCACCAGGGTGCCTCCCCACCGCTCCGGCCCGGCGGCTCCGCGACGGCGGACGCCGCGTGCCCGTGGTCATGACCGTGGGCGTGGCCGTGCGCATCATCATCGCCGTGGGCATGGTCGTGGCCGCAGCCGGACCCCGCGCCGTCCTGCCGCTCCGCCGTTCCGCCGCCGGGTGTCAGGACTTCACCGGGGCCGGTCCGATAGCCCAACCGGTTGACCGGGGCGGTGATGGCGTCGGCACCGACCGACGGATCGTGGGTGACGGTCATCGTGCCGTTGGGCACCGAGACCCGAACCTCGTGCACGCCGGCGACCCGCCGCAGGGCGGTTTCGATCTTCGCGGCGCAGGAGCCGCAATCCATTCCACTCACCCGGTAGCGGGTGCGCTGCCGCCCGTCCGGGTTCGCCTCGTCGATGGCGCGCATGGGGCGCTCCCTTGTCGATGTCCTGAGGCGACCGTACATTCTCCAGCGACTGGAGGATCAAGATGGAAAATGCACCATGCGCACCCTGACCATCGGCGCCCTTTCCACGCAGACCGGGGTGAAGGTCCCGACCATCCGCTATTACGAGACCATCGGATTGCTGCGGCCCGCGCCGCGCACCGACAGCAACCGCCGGACCTATGACGACGCCGCGGTTCGCCGGCTGCGCTTCATCCGGCACGCCCGCGAACTGGGCTTCGAGGTGGAGGCGATCCGCCAGCTGCTGACGCTGGCCGACAACCCGGGACAGCCCTGCGAGGCGGCCGACGCCCTCGCCCACGCGCATCTGGCGGACATCGAATCGAAGATCGCCCGCTTGCAGGCGCTTCGGACGGAAGTGCAGCACATGGTCGAGCAATGCGCGCAGGGAGAGGTGCGCACCTGCCATGTGATCGAGGTGCTCGCCGACCATGCCCATTGCCTGCACGATCATCACTGAAGGCGGGAGCATCGCGGCGTAGCCGCTCCATGGTCCCTACCGCGCCGCTCTTCTGTGCGATGGCGCGGAGCCAGACACGGGCGCTTCCGTCGAGGGCGGTCCTGCCCGGCTGCATCAATCCGGCATCCGCAAGAACAACGCCCTTGCCGGGTCCGCGCATTGCGGGCGCAACGCTCTGGAGCGCCATCCAACACGTTCGGCAAAGGCGCGTTCGGTGACGGCGTACGACCGCCTCGCGACTCAGAAAAGCGTGTGTTCGATGAGGATCTTGGTGCCGATGGCGATCAAGCCGAGACCGCCGACGAGTTCGGCGCGGCGCCCCAGCAGCGGCCCCGCCGCACACCCGAGGAGCACGCCCCCGAAGCCCATCAGGAAGGTCACCAGCCCGATCAGCGAGGCCGTGACGACGATGTCCAGGTCGGCCATCGCCAGCCCCACGCCGACGGCGCTGGCGTCGATGCTGGTCGCCACCCCCATCGTGAGCAGGGACAGCCAGCCCGACCGCGTCACGGCCGCATCGTCGTCCGCTTCGCCGCCAACGGCATTGCGGATCATGGATCCACCGATCAGGAGCAGAAGGCCGAAGGCGATCCAGTGGTCGACCGCCTGCACCTGCTCGGCAAACGATACGCCCAGGGCCCAGCCGGCGAGCGCCATCGCCAGTTGGAAACCGCCGAAGGTGGCGCCGACGCGCAGCGCCTCGGACAGGCTGGGCCGCTGCTGCACGGCCCCGCAGCCGAGCGCGGCGGCGAAGCTGTCCATGGACAAGCTGAAGGCGAGCACAAGGGACGTTGCGCCAAGCATGGAAGCTCTCCGGCCAAACGGGACACGACAGCGCCGCCGCCCCCGGTTGGCCCTCGGGACGCGGATACGCCATCGGTCTCGCCGAGCCCCGGACATGGTCCGGCCGCCGTGCGCGCCACGGGGGAACCCCGAGTCTGTTGGCGCGCACCCCTCCGCGCGAGGGTGGCTACTCCCCAATGCTGGGGCGGAAGCTATCGCCGCTCCACGGCAACGTCAACCCATGTGAACAGGTGTTCACATGCCGTTGCTGCCTCCCATTGGCGATGGCCGGGTGCTTGCTGCCCCAGGGACTGGCGGCGAATGCCTTCAGGGCCCACTCACTGGCGTCGGCATCGGCGACCCGGCAGATCGCCTTCAGCGCCGCGGCGACCGCCTTGCGCCCCACTAAACCCGAACCCGGTCGAAGGGTGAGCCCAGGCTCACGTCCATCAACCCGCTTCCATTTGAATGCAGCTTGGGCACCTGGCTGGACCATGAGCTCAAACACTTAGATTTTAAAGGATTTTGGCGGATACCAAATCGATGATTCCAGAACATGTTCGACATACATGAATATGCAAAGCTGCGAGGTTTCTGTGTCTATTTGACACGCCATGCAAATTATCTTGATGGCCCAACGTTCTCCCACTAAAAATTTGTTCTATGGCGCCCGCACGCTCGCATGCCGGTGCTGGCTCATGTCGTCCCACCGGGCCATATGGAGGATCATTGGTGATGCTGCCTGCTAGCGATCGGTATACGGGCCCGAATCGTCCGGAGTGCGACCCTGACCGTGATAACTTCGCCATCATCATGGCGATGGCGACGTACGTTCGGGACGCCCTCGGGGGAGAGCCGGCCGAGCGCGTGGAGAGGCGCCTGCAATATGTGCAGGACTGCATCGCGGCCTCGAAGGCCAGGGGCATGCTGCACGCGGTCTCCGATCCGGCGCTGAACGATATGATCTCCGCTGTTGAGACTGCCCGAGACCGGATTGCGCGTGCGAAAGTCGATGAGACCATTGCTGCTTACCTCACTGATTCTGCTAGCATGCGTGGAGCCGCCACTGAACCGCCACCCCGCGCGCTCGAGGCCATGATGAGTGTCGGGGACCTTGCGCGTGATCGGGCCGCGGCGATCTGGCGCGCCCTCGCGCTGGTGCTGGTCCCATCTGGAGGCGGAGAGCAATGAGCGGCACCATCACGCTTCCACCGACCGGTCTCCTGCATGTCGGTGTGGGTGTTGCCGACTTTGCCCCGCCGTTCCGTCCTTCCGCGCCGGCCGTCATCACCGGGCGGTTTGGACGCCCTCCCGCCCGCCAAGACAACGAGCGGATCCGCGTTGACATCACGCGCCAGCCCCTGCGCACCGCCCTCGATTGGCAGGCCGAGACCGTCCGGATCTGGCGCGAGCATCCCGAATGCGGACCCGGCTTCAAGGGAGCCATGGAGAGGGCCGGACTTCACAAGCGCAGCCTTGTGCTGTTCAGCATGGATGGCGGGCCGCTCCGCTTTGCCTACATCGGCGAGCCGCAACGGCGGTTCTTCGGAAACACCCACGCCGACTCGATGATCGGCAAGCCTCAGGTGGATGCGGGCTACGACGGCTGGGCGCAAGCCCTGGAGGCGCAGTACCTGGAGGCGATGCAGGGCGGCGAGCCCGTGCACAACCACGTCGCCATGCACGGGCTGCAAAGCACGCCGGTCGTCTATACCCACACCCTCATCGGGTGGGAATGCGGCGGCCGGCGTGTCGTCGTCGCAATGGTCGCCTACTAGGCGGCCGCACGACCGGTCGCGCTCGCGACCACCGCGAGGTCACCCAGCATTTGTGCCGGCGTGAAGCGGAGGAACCGCAGTTCATGACGGCCGGCTGCGCGCTGGTAGGTGATGGTCGGCACCTCGTCCAGGTGACGGGGTCCCATGTGCGACTCCTTCCACGCGTCGACCGCGTTCGCCTGGATCACGCCCCACAGGACGTCGGGTTCCCACCGTACCCACGAGACCAGGCGTGCAACCCGGTGGAACAGCGGGAACAGCCGAAGCCCACGGTAATCGGGGTGGGTCCACCCGCCTTGGCTGAACACCGAGCGGCCGGTGGTGGACAACGCCGTGGGCGAGAGGCAGGAGCACCATTCACCGGTTGGCGCGTACGTGGCGCGGTCGCCGTAGAAGGCGGACAGGTCGATCAGCCGCTGACCGATGCTCCCCTCGTCTTCTTCGAGCACCGCGGCCTGCACCGACACGACCTCGCCAGTTGGGCCGCATCCCCGTAACCAGAAGCTGTTGGTGGGCACCAGTCGGCGAAATCGAGGATCGGAGGCCGGGAGCATCGGATACCAAGTGCCGGCGGAGGTTTCGCGCAGGTTGACCTCCAGCAATTCATCGAAATCAGTGCTGATGGCAATGTGGACACCGCGCTCCGCCGCGCTTGCGGCCAAACGGTCGCGAGCGGCGACCAGCAAGCCGGCGAGTGGGCCCGACGGGATCTCCAGGGTGGCGAGAGAAGTGGGGGTGAAGCAATGCGTCATGATCATCTCCATGGTTGGGCTTCCCAGATGGGGGCCAAGGCCATAGTGACGAGCGCGCCACAGCGCTGAAATACTCCAGTCTATTGTCGGATTCACAGTCGAAGGCGCGCGCATACAATAGTATGCGCAATAGCGTTCAGGAATTCTCGTTCGGCGCCGCCCGTCTCTTCCGAGAGCGGCTGGCATGTCGGCATGGCCTGTGAACTGGTTCACTGGGTCGTTCGCGCATGTGTGGAACTATGCCAGCACTGCAAATTGGGGGTTGGCATGTTTGGACCGCTTGAATGTCGCAACCTGACCGTCAACGGCCGGCGCACCTCGATGCGTCTGGAACCGATGCTGTGGGAATGGCTGGACGACATTGTCAGGCGAGAGAGCACGACCATGAACGTGCTTGTCTCCAGCGTCGAACGGCGTATGGGTCAACAGGTGGCCGGCGACCTCAACCTCACCGGAATGGTGCGGTTGTTCGTCATCGGGTACTTCAAGGCCGCGGCGACGGAAGAGGGCCACCGGCGAGCGGGGCACGGTGCGGGAGATCCGTTCGCCGGGCTCGATGTGCATTCCAAGGCAAAGGAGGAGCGGCGGAGGCGGAAGCCGAACGCCGCCACGGTCGGCACGATGTCTCTGGCGGCATGAACAAGGTGCTGAGCCAAGGGGAGTGTCCGAAGCCTCGTCATTGGGGGAAGCCGGGCTCCAAGCGCCACATCCTCGTCGATGCCAACGGCATCCCCCTCGCCCTGAGGATATCGCCGGCCAACCGGCACGACAGCAAGCTGCTGGAGGCGCTGGTCGATGCCGTGCCGAATCCGCCACTGTGCAGGCCGGCCACGGCGCCGACCGGCCAAACTGCCGGCCGACAAGGGCTACGGCTTCGCCCACTGCCGACGGACGCTGCGCCGGCGGGCGATCATTCCACGGATCGCCCGGCGTGGCATCGAGAGCAGCGAGCGCCTCGGCCGACACAGATGGGTGGTCGAGCGCACGCCCGCCTGGTTCGCCCGCTTCCGTCGCATCGCCGTCCGCTACGAACGGCGCGCCGACATCTTTACCGCCTTCCACATCGCCGCCAGCCTCATCTGCTGGCGATTCGCCCAGAGATGGTTCTGTTAGGCACTCTTAAACGGCAGAATGCGCCCACGCCACCATCCACCTCTGCTTATATCGAGCGTCATAGATCGCCATCCAAGCTTCTAACGGTGAAAATTGAGTGGCAGCAGGCACATTTTCTGGCGCAAGCTGGTAATGTTCTATTATCTCAACATCATGAGTATCTTGGAACAAAGATGCAAAGCGATCCCCCATTTCTGGATCAATAGCCTCGTGCAATTCAATTATTACATCGCAACGTTTAAATGCAGAGATGTACTCTGGCTTAAATAGTTCAACTTCGCCTCCTTCGATGTCAACCACAAGCAAGCTCCGTCCGACAGCCATGAGATCGGCGGCAAGTTGGGCTGGCTCGGCTCGTCCGCGGAAGGAAAAGCGAGTGTGGATGTCGTTTGCTTCCGCTGTCACTTCGCATGCGTGAAGCGAAGCTTGATCAAGATCCCAAGCGATCGCGTGATCAATACGGCCGAAGCGAGCAAGGCCAACAGCATAGTAGCCGATGCTGCACCCAATGTTATGCATCGCACCATAGTGCGTATTCAGTACACGATTGATTGTTGGATGCAGTTGGACTTCATAGCACCCAAGGGCTATGGCTGAGTCCACCTCTTTGTGAGGCAGAGCCAACCCACGGAACGGTCCATCGCAAACAGTACCGCCCGTGCATCGCAATATTTGCGCCCCCAATGCATGACGCCACTGATGCCAGAGTGGATGAGGCGCCATGTACTCCCCGACTAACAAACCGTACCTAAGCCGGTTTGGCACCTCCGCGTGAATGCTGATCGTGCGCGCGATCTCTTCACAGAACGGAAATGCTAACGCTGCCCCAAGGTGTATATTTTGCGCAGAATCAACGCCTATACGCTCTCGCAGCTTTATCATCTCAACGGCGGCCGTGCGTAAATACCGTTCCGCCAAGGAAACATCATCTGGCAACATCTCTGTCAGAATCTTAAAATGCCGCCTAGCTTCAGTCAGCATCCCCGCATGACGAAGATATTCCGCCAGCTGTATGCGAAGGCTGGTATTGCTCGGCTCGCATTCGACGGCATGCCACAAGTGAAGAGCAGCGCGCTCAATATTCCCGATCTTGGCATTGTATACGGCGGAACCTGTTGAATATTCCGTGTCTCGCTGGATCGATATCCCAAGCGGGGCCACATTCAGAAATTCATTCTGCCCAATGCCAAGAGATGCATCCATAACGGTGCGGGAAATTGTTTCTGCGGCCTCCTTTTCTAAGCGGAGCGCTTCTTTGTATACATGACCATTATTTCCAAGCTGACCATGCATGTCGGAGTAATTATCAGTCAAATCTGGTCTCCAGAGGCACGATGCATACACAAGCGCTACCGAGGCGCAGCCAGCGTTTGTAGCACATGGACAGACGTGTTGTCGCGGCGTCAAGCCGGCTGCGGCAGCAGCCAGGGAGGATCGTCCAGTTCGGTCAACAAATCCTCTTCGCGCGGCATGCCCCGCTGCCCTGCAGCGACCGCAGCCATCACGGTGTTGATGACGTATGGCCAGACAGCGTCTCGCCACGCGACGAACGCCTGCGCCTCGTCCCGCCACGCTTCCACAGTACTGGCTGCGTAGCTGGCGCAGCTGTTCCCGTCGTTGTAGTCGCGTGCCCGCGCGACCCTATCAGCGTGGTCCTGCACAACGCCTTTCAAGCGGCCTGGATGAGGCGGTTGAGCACGGCGCCGGGGAGTTTCGCGATCTCCGCGCCCTGCGCTGAAGGCGAAGAAGTCGTCTCGTTCCAGAGCTGGTAGCGGACCGCGGCAAGGGCGTCACTGAAGGTCGGTTCGGCCTTGGCATACCATGCCGTGGCACGCGGGATGATGGTCGCCTGCGCGGTGATCTCATCGGCCCACAGCGTGACGAGTGAGAACAGCCCGAGCAGTGCTGGGGTCGTGCGGGCGATTGCCGGGTCCGACCATTGCCGTTGGGTCTCGACGCCGAGGTGACGGCGGACCTCGGCGAAGGTCACCTCGACCGCCCAACGTCGCACGAACCAGCGCAGCACGGCGAGCGGTTCGGCCTGCAGGTCGGTGCCCTCATAGGCCATGAGGGTCTTCTGCGCGTCGTTCAAGCCGCGCCAGCGCTCGGGCAACGCCACGTCGGGGACCTCAATACCGGCTCCGCCCAAGCGGTCCACGGCGTCTTCCAGGGCGGCGCGGGTGGCCGGTCCGGCCGCCGGTCAGCGGCCCGGTGAAGGCGACGGTGACACTGTCCTTCGCCCGCGCCGGCGGTGTGCCGAACGCCAGAGCGGCGGCCAGCGCCGCGACCGCCACACCACGCATGCCCCTCATCGCTTTCCCCCGTTGTCGTTGTTCAGTAATTCAGGCCCAGCCAGGTCTTCACCTGCGCGTGCGGGTCGCCCATGAAGTGTTCCCGCGGCCCCTCGCCGGTGACTTCGCCCAGGCTGAGGACGTAGGTGTAATCGGACAGCTCGATCACCTTGCGGATGTTGTGGTCCACCAGGAGGATCGCCATGCCGTCCCGGGCGAACAGGCCGATCCAGTCGAAGACCTGCTCGGCGATCTTCGGCGACAGGCCGATGCTCGGCTCGTCGATCATGCAGAGCTTGGGGCGCAGCAGGTAGGCCTTGGCGAACTCCACCTGCTTCTGCTGCCCGCCGCTCAGCGCGCCGGCCTTGCTGTCCAGGCGGGTTTGGACCAGCGGGAAATGCTCCAGCATCGCCGTCCAGCGGTCGCGGCCGGCGCCGTTCGCCCCGGCCAGCTGCTGCCGGCGGCGCAGTGGGATGGTCAGGTTGTCGCGCACGCCTATGTGCGGGAACAGGTTGGATTCCTGCGGGATGAAGCCCATGCCCAGGCCGATCAGCTCGTGCGGGCGGATCCCGGTGATGTCCTTGCCGTCGAAGACGATCCGCCCCGTCTTGAGCGCCAGCAGGCCGCACGCCGCCTTCATGATGGTGGACTTGCCCGCCCCGTTCAGCCCGATCAGCACCGCCTGATGGAGCCGGTGCAGGAGCACGAGGCCGTCATCCGCGCGCTGGAACGTCATGACGGCGACGTCGCGGCGGTCGCCATGCGCCATCACAT